>JAYXXD010000067.1:0-7288 GCA_036019775.1 Thermoplasmatota archaeon | reverse complement strand
GTTGATCTACCAGATTATCTTGGTTCAATGAAGGAAGAATGATTCCGTAAAATTGGAACTCATCCTAAATCGGTCGATTAACGCTGAATACAGGGGTTGATTTGATAGCCGAATGGACATGCAGAGGTTCATGGCAAGTGATTTGGAGATCGCTCGTGCAGCACAATTGCAACCAATTGAGACCATTGCATGGAAATTAGGCATTCCTTCTGGAGAGTTGATTTCTCATGGTCAGTATATGGCAAAACTGACCTGGGATGGAATGAAACAACGTTTCGGCTCTTCAAAAGGCAACCTTATTCTTGTTACGTCAGTCAATCCAACTCCATTTGGGGAAGGGAAAACTGTGACAACAATTGGATTAACTCAGGCATTGTGTCATATCGGCAAGAATGCAACATGCGTTATCCGTGAACCTTCAATGGGTCCAGTCTTTGGAATCAAGGGAGGTGCTGCCGGTGGAGGTCAATCACAGGTTCTTCCAATGGAAGAAATCAATCTACACTTTACTGGTGACCTTCACGCTGTTACGTCTGCTCACAATCTCCTTTCTTCTCTTATTGACAATCATATCAAACATGGTAATGCTTGCAAGATTGATACAAATCGAGTGTTTTGGCCACGCGTTGTTGATTTGAACGACCGTTCGTTACGAGAAGTCGTCATTGGACTTGGCGGTCCTGCAAATGGTAATGTTCGACAGGATCGATTCGATATTACGGCAGCTTCCGAGATTATGGCTATCCTCGTTCTCGCCAAGGATTATGCTGATTTACGGACAAGGCTTGGAGAAATCGTCATTGCTGAATCGGTGGATGGTCATCCAATCAAAGCTGAGCATATCGAGGCAGCTGGAGCCATGGCCTTACTCTTGCGTAATGCCTTCCTTCCGAACTTGGTCCAAACGCTTGAAGGAAACCCTGCGTTCATTCACGGCGGACCATTCGCCAATATTGCCCACGGAAATTCATCCATCGTCGCAGATCGAATTGCGCTTTCATGTGCAGATTATGTGGTCACAGAAGCCGGTTTTGGCAGTGACATGGGTGCTGAGAAATTCATGCACATCAAAGCAAACACTTCCGGTAAAGCCCCTGATTGTGTGGTCATGAATGTGACTGTGAGATCGATGAAATTGCATGGAAAAGCATTTGGCGAGCGTGGAGGCTATCGTCCTTCGAAAGAAGAATTGGAAACTGAAAATGTCCAAGCTGTTCTGGCTGGGGCCACTTCGAATCTGGATCGTCACATCAAGAATATGGCTCGTTTTGGTGTTCCTGTTGTCGTTTCAATCAATCGATTTGCAAGCGATACCGAAGCAGAACTTGAGGCCATTGAGTCTGCCGCTCGAGAAAGTGGAGCAAGTCGTGTTTGTCGTACTGAAGTTCACTCAAAAGGTGGAGAGGGTGGTACTGATTTAGCAAATGCAGTTGTGGAGGCCATTCATGACCATGTTGCTGCAGGACGACCTTTCGTGCCAATGGTTGCTCCAGGAGATTCTATTGAGGACAAAGTCACCTCCATTGCAACACGAATGTATGGAGCGAACAGCATTCAAATTGAGGCGGCAGCGAGGCGGCAACTAACGAAAATTCAAAATTGGGGTTATGGAAATCTTCCAGTTTGTATGGCGAAAACTCAGTACTCATTCTCCCATGATGCTGGCTTACTGGGTGCTCCCTCTGGTTTCGATTTACCAGTTCGCGAATTTCGATTGAATGCTGGAGCTGGATTTGTCGTCGCCATTCTTGGTTCGATGATGACCATGCCAGGTCTTCCAAAACGACCCGCAGCGAACGATATGGATATGGACGATGACGGACGCCTGAAGGGTGTCTTCGGGTGAACATCCATGCGCATCATCAAACAGACGGAAAGCCATTGGAAACTTCGGCTTGAAACCGAAGACGATCTTTGGGTTCTTGCACGTCTTGCTTCGGAAGGACGCCATTTGGCAATGCTCGGAGAGCGTCGAGATACAACAACTGCAGAATCTGGTTCTCGAGCTAAAGCTGCTGAACGAAAGAAAATGTGGATTGAATTGAGAATTCTCAATACTGAATACCAGACTTACTCAGACATTTTGCGCATCCATGGGACGATTGAACAAGCTCCAGTCGACATTGGTTCACATCATACGCATCTGATTGAGGTTGGTGATGAAATCGATTTGATAGCAAATGAGCCGTTTCCCGATTTTGACATTGCCCTTCTGAAGGATGCTGTTGAATCTTCAAAGAAAACCAACATCGCACTCATCATTGTCGAAAATGATGAAATGATTCTTTTTGAAATTACAGCCAGAGGGTTGCGAGAAGGTGCAACTTGGACAATGCGAGGTGGAGGCAAACGTGGCGATGTACGAACTTCGGAAGCAGTTGCTCTATCGTTTCAAAAACAAGTTGTCAAGGAAATTTTGGCATCCACAAATCCACAACTACCCATGATTTTAGCTGGCCCAGGTCATGCTCGTGAGAAAGTGAAGTCCATTGTTCTCGAGATGGACCCTGAGCGTAATGTACGATTGATCGCAACTTCAATGGCGGGACGTGCTGGGGCAAACGAAGTAATTCGTGAAGGACTTGCAAACGAGTTTTTGCAGGATCATGCAATCCTCAAGGAAATACAATTGCTCGACGAAGTTTGGAAACGAATTAGCTCAAACGGTGCAGTCGCATATGGCGAACAAGCACTTGTTCAAGCGATGTCGGAAGGAGCAATTGAGACGTTACTTGTAGCTGTGGATTTGTTACGTGATGATGAAACAAGACTTGATGGTGAATTGCTCAGAAATTGGGTTCGTCACTTGGAGGATATTGGCGGGAGACTCATTCAGTGTTCCACAGACCATGATGCAGGAGAGCAACTCCTTGGTCTGGGCGGCGTTGTTGCATTGTTACGATACAAAATGGTGGAATCATGAGGGTCGTATACTTCTCTGAACTCGGAGATGATGTTCGAGATTCCATGAAAGGTGCGAGATGGATCCTGTTGAAACAGGAGGATCTCCCGAATGCACTATCTGTACTTATGTTCGCTGAACTTGATGGGGTGTTGGTAGCTGTTGATCACCGAAAATCAACACCAGATGATGGATTATGGCGACGTGCGGTTCATCTCCTCCTCGTATCGGAAAGCGAGGACGCTGAAGAGTTACGCCTGCGAAGTGGAATCACGAAGGTTGTATCGAACAACGCTTCATCGCTTGAGGAACACATTTGGTAATGGGTCCGGAGGGAATTGAACCCTCGATCTTCGCCTTGTAAGGGCGACGTCATGAACCCCTAGACCACAGACCCAACCCTCCGTTGTTGGTGACGTATTTGAAACGCTTGGCAATGCAATAACCTCAAAACCGATGTGCAACCACGAAGGAACGATGGACGAGGAGGCGCAAGCCGCTGCTGCTCGATTGGTTCGCCGCCTGAAAGACGGTTATACGATTAGCATTGCTGAATCGTGTACTGGAGGCTTACTTGCCAGTACCCTTACAGACATTGCTGGAGCCAGCAAATGGTTTAACCAATCATGGGTGACATATTCCAATGACGCGAAAATTCGTGAACTTAACGTCAACCCAAAAACTCTCGAAAAGCGCGGGGCCGTATCGGCTGAGGTCGCAATCCAAATGGCACAAGGGGCTCTAGCTCGGGCAAACGCCGACATTGCGATTTCAATTACTGGCATTGCAGGTCCAAGCAATGAAGGAACCAACAAAAAAGTTGGATACGTTTACGTTGGAATTGCATCCCGAACTTGGGCAATCTCTGAGGCGACACAAATTGGTGGAAATCGACAAGAGAACAAAGAAGGATTCGTCCATTTCGCACTTCTAACCGCCATACGTCACTGGGATCAAGCCATGGAACTCGCTGAAAAAACACTACAAGATGAAATCAGACAGAGAGAAGAAGATGCTCGAATTAAGGCTCTCGAAGAAGTTGCACGTAACCAGAGAGCACAGGCTGCTGCTCGTTCAGCAGAATGGCAGGCTCAAACTTGGTCCGAGAAACCCGGCGTTCCCTCAGATGCAAATCTTGGAACAGATGTTGAATGGACTGAAGATTCAGCAAACGAATGAACATGAAGCCTTTTGGAGGGTCGTCTCCCATTGAGTCTTATGACTGCGGAGTGGGGGCTGATTTCGCAGGAACTTATGAAGCGAGGTATACTTGTAACTACGGGGGTTAAGGACAAGTTACTGTCCTTAAATGACCCAATAAAAACGCTCGACAATGGACCAAATGTAGGTTTCAACAGAGGGATGTTGACCTTAGATATTCTCAATGAAATGATAACAATTTCATCCCAAGAACCAGACAAAAAACAAGAAGAGATTTCTCAACCGATAGGACGAACGATTGCTCCGATTAAGGAACCTGAGCCCGTGAAAATTCAGTATAGAAACAACCTACCCGATTGGAGCGAGAAGGATTTCTCAGGATTGGCTACAGATATCGACAATGACATTCTCATCCATTATGATATCACTGGAAACAGTACTACTGAGGGAAAAATGGGTCATATACAGGCCTGCTTTAATGATCGATTGGATAGCATCCGAAAAATGATCGTCAAAAATTCAAGACTTCCTCGTAAACCACAGGAAATTGCTCGATTAAACGTTGAGTATCGACGGTATCAAGGATACGAGAACCTCGCAGTTGCAATTGGATTGGTCAATGAACCTCGTCATACCAAAAATGGCCACCTCATGTTTGGTCTTGAAGACGAGACTGGAGAGATGAACTGTTTACTCACGATTCGCCAAGGTGATGACCGAGACCGCATGCATGAACAGGTTGTCGAAGCCGGTTTGATGCCTGATGATGTACTCGGTGTTAGTGGTTCATTCTCACAGACTGGTGATATTTTCTACGTTGATGACCTGTTTTTCCCTATGAAAGATCGGCATGAAAAGAAAAGTGCAGACTTCGGAGTTAGTGTAGCATTTTTGTCCGATATCCATGTTGGTTCCAAAACATTCTTGGAAGCACAATGGCACAAGATGGTTCGATGGTTTCATACCGACCCACTTGCAAAGACAATCAAATACCTGATTTTGAGTGGGGATTGTGTCGATGGGGTAGGAATTTATCCTGGACAAGACAAGGAACTTTCGATTCCTGATTTGTTTGGACAATACAGTGAATTTGCCCGTCTACTGGAACTGTTGCCAGATTGGGTTGAGTGCGTCATGCTTCCCGGAAATCATGATGCTGTTCGCCCTGCTGAACCACAACCTACATTCGAGAAAGATATTCAACAAGATTACAACAAAACGACTTTCGTTGGCAATCCATGTGATTTCTCCCTTCATGATGTTCGTTTACTCTCGTATCATGGAAAATCGATTGATGATTTTGTTGCGGGCCTGAGGACTGTTACTTACTCTGAACCTGTTGAAGCTATGCGACAGATGCTAAGAAGAAGGCATTTAGCGCCTCAATGGGGGGGCAAAACGCCATTATCTCCAGAACTTGAAGACGGATTGGTGATCCGAGAAGTTCCAGATATTTTTGTTACAGGTCACGTACATGGCCATGCATGTCTGGACTTTAGAGGGACAACACTTGTTTGTTCATCAACATGGCAAGATCAAACATCATACCAGAAAATGCTCGGTTTTCAACCAAAACCGTGCATGTTGACCATTGTAAATCTCCAATCGCACAAATCAACTTCAATTCCCTTCGCTTGAAGGAAGTTGAATATGTTCAAGGATAAGAGACAAATTTTTCTCTGTTACTATAGGAACTCCAGCTTCTGTGAATGCTTTCAAAGAAGATTCCCTTGATGGATTGAATCCAATGAATTGACTGCCTTCAATCCTCATCGAGAGGTCCATTTCCGAATCGCCAACAGATACTATTTCTTCAGGCCTGAAACCATGCATATCCATTAATCGTTCAATTACATCGCCTTTACCACTGGCATGAAGGCGACATATACCATCATCGGAAAGATATCCTTCCTGATCGAATTCAAATCCGTTCGCAATCCAATCATCAACCTTCAACATAGCTGCAATGCTACTGACAAAAAGGTCGACTCCTGCACTAACGATTGCGACGTAGATTCCTGCATCTTGAAGGTTCTGAACCGTTTCTCGAGCACCATTCATCAGACTACAACCAGAGTACATTCGAAATAATTCATCCTTATGGATTGGATTTCGAATGGCCTTCCACATGGCGATATCAGATCGCATAAATTCAACATCTGACAATTCGCCAGCAATGAATCGAGAGAGATTCTTACTGTTGTCAGTACCAAATCCATCATGCAGCGTTTTCCAAGAACTTACTGAATCAACGAGGACTCCGTCACAATCAAACACAACACATCGACAATGGCTTCCCATAGCCAAGGCTATTCATCAACGCTTGAAAGCGTTCGCATAGCGCCAGAAGATAGGGCCGGTGGCTGATGCCACCGGCCCATCAACTGTCGTCAATCGTTTCCAATCTTCAGACTACCTTGTTGTACTCAAGGTCTTGGTAGGTCTTGATGACCGATCCTTCTCCAGCTCCTGGTTGGTAGGTGATACGGATGGTAGCATCCGTAATCGGTGTTCCATCAGGAGCATGGGTTCGGACGAAAATTTGGTCACCAATTCCGAAGGTTGATTCCTTGAATGTACCCTCGTTTTCGACCTTGTCAACAAATGTGACAAACGCATCACTGTTGGTCGTATCGAATCCATAGACATTGCTCGTATTCGAGAGGATTGTCGCATAGGATGTTCGAACGCCTTCACCGTTGCTGTAAAGCACAGTGACGGTCACACCTGCAGTTGCCAACTCTGCTTCAGTCTGATCGACTGTGATTGCCCAGTATCCGTCAACAGCACCAACTTCCTTGTTCTCAATGTCAAACGTGACTCGAGGAACACCAAGTTTACCAGTCTCTGCAAGGGATGAAGCCCAAACGTAGATGACACCGGAAAGGACGACAGTAATCGCAACCATCAAGATGGTCGCGATGACCGGGCTGACAGCCACTTCATCCTCAACGATACGTCGAGTTTCGTCTTCTTCACCTTCGTCTTCTTCTTCACGGCGGCTTGCCATTGCAAGGGCTGTGACAAAGAATCCAGCAAGAGCTACGACAACGAGGCTTGGTGCAAACGATGGAACCGATCCAACGCCGCCACCGAGGACGACAACAGATGGTAGAACATCGTTGCTGCTGAGGAAGTCCTCAGCAGGCTTGTTGACGTGGTTACAGGTTGTTGGGATTCCAGCGTCACTTGCGATTACGGATGCATTCGAGAACATGACGTTGT
>JAYXXD010000066.1:0-7531 GCA_036019775.1 Thermoplasmatota archaeon | reverse complement strand
GTTGTTAGAATGAGTTCATCGAAAACTACGTCTCCGTCCCCATCAGAATACCATCCATCAAAATCGATGTCTTCATTGGCGTTGCTCGCATTTCGAGGATTCAATGGATACTCAAGCGTGGTTCTGTTGTATTGTGTTGCTTCCCAACCGTCAGGCATACCATCCTGGTCGGTATCCTCAGTCCAGGGGGATGTGAAGGAAGGAAGTCCATTCGTCAATCCAAATTTGAGCGCAACCTGATACTCCTCTAAATTGTTGAGTCCATCATCATCCCAATCACTGTAACCATCGGATGCATTGGACGGGTTTAACCGCTCAGCATTGGCTTTCTGAGCGTTTGACTGAGCAAATGGGTGATTGTTTCTTTGAGAGAAGCAATACTCAAACCCGTCAGGCATCCCGTCACCATCTGTATCCCAATCACTTGGGCCATTCAAATAACCATCTCCATCCATGTCGGACAAAAACCAAGATGCACTGACCTCATCAGCAAATGGAGCAACGGTAGAAACTCGTTGCGAAATCGGTTTTATTTCAGGTTCACCACAAGAGGAACCAAGTTGGAAATCAAGAATCATATTTGCGTTATTTACCTCAAGGATGTCAGGCAACATATCGTTATCCGAATCCTCAGATGCGGGATTCGTGCCGTAGGATTCCTCTTGGAAGTTGAGGAGACCGTCGTCATCAAAGTCGAGAACTTGATCACACGAATATTTACCAAGCGGATTTTTCAGTTCCTCCCAGGTTGGTGCTCCTTCAAATCCTTCGAGAACATCAGCAAGGGTTTGTGCAAGTGGACCATTCAACAGTGTGCAGTCCCAATTTCCAGAAAGTGGATTGAAGAGTGTCACAGTTCCATCTGGTGAAGAGACATTTTGAGTGTACAATGATTCCCAGCGATCATTCAACCCATCATTGTCCGTATCAGCTCGTTGAGGGTCGGTTCCCAATTCTTCTTCTTGTTCGTTGGTTAGCCCGTCATTATCTGGATCACCATATTTACCTTGAGTTGGGTCGGGTGTGGAATCACTTTCGTTCACCACTTCTGCATCGTCCGCTGTGTTTGTTGAACCAGATTCTTCCTCCTCAGATTCAGCTTCACCACTATCGAGTGGATCAAGACCATGGTCAACCTCCCAGCCATCACTCATCCCGTCGTTATCTGTGTCTGGATCGTCCACCAGAGTTCCGTATTGTGATTCAAGAACATCAGGGAGACCATCGCCGTCAGAATCAATCGCTTCTCCGGAGGTTATTTCGCCGCCGTCATTGAGTTTTTCTTCCGCTGCGCTGTCAAAATCTCCAACGCCCGAAGAGGTTTGATAGAAACCACTAATTCCGACGAAAAGTGAACCAAAAATAAGCGTTGAAATAATTGCAGCATAAGCCATTTGGTTGTGATTGAGTACCATAGAATGTAGCCTCCGCGTGTTGACTAATACAACGACGACATGGTTCGGTTATGAACCTTGACCTTCTTTGCTCATTTCAATACCCTCAGATTGCACGCTGATTAGTTGTTTTCATATTCAAGAAATGATTGGATTCGGATCAAAAAAGTTTCATTTTTTCGTTCAATCCGCATTTTGCAGGTTCGACCGTGAGCACGCTCCCAAATCCCGCATATCATCCCGAGAGTCAGTGGGAAAATTTTACTTCCATGGAGGGATAACTGAAGTTCGTAGGTAGTAATGTTGTAATCAAGAACAGTTACATTGCCCCATCCACGTTCGACTAGGTAGTGTTCGATGTAAGCAGTCCAACTCGTCTTATCGATAATGTATACTGGTTGTTCAGAAGACAAAAACATCGACGCAATCGATTGGATTATGGTAGCGAGGAGATTTGCTAACGAGGATTCGAATGCATCATTCGAATCAAGCCATTCATGGGAAGAATCAGGTATGTATGCGAAACAAGAAGAAAAAAAGCGTTCAAAACCATTTACCGGTATGATGAGAACCCGTTCACCCTCAAGTCGGAGACTATAATCAGAGTGTTGCTCGAAGGATAGAGTCGAGATTTCCTGCTCATTTTTTCCCGAATCTTTTGACCACGGAAAAGAATTCTGAGTTTTCGGAGGAGGTAGATTTGTTGTCTCTTCCAATTCAATTTCTACTACTTTTGGCCGAGGCTCCGTCCATCGCACCTTGTACCGTTTTTGATCGTAACATTCAATGGCATATTGACCCAGAGCCACAGACAAAAGTTGATTTGCGCTGTTCACAATCAATCGTTCACGCAAGTTGACCCGACCCCAGCCAAGAATTGTACAGATTTGATTCAACTCTAAATTGAATTTTTTCTTTCGAAAAATTCCTCTCCCATAGTCGAGTGTTTCATTAAATTCGAGCGTATCAATAAACGCATTTACAAACATTCTGCTGAGTGGATGATTGAACATCGGCTCAAATATGTCCCACCATGTCTGCAATTCATGTTGTCTCCAAACTATGACATCGCCAAGTAAATCGTGGTGGATGCGGCCAAAGGAGGGAGAAGATCGCAAACCATGGGGCGCTGAGATGTACTTCACATCCCTTCGTATGCAGGCATGGTTTCACCATCAAAGCAATACTGAACATGCTGAAAATCTGATTTCAAATGTTGCACATCTTTTCGAACCAGTTTCGGATCTTCGTCATGAAGCAAAACTCGGGCGTACATGGAGGCCACTTCTGCCATCTCATTAACTCCCATCCCTACACGGGTTAGCTCCTGTACGCCTAACCTTAATCCCGAAGGCGTCATTGCTTTCGAGTCTCCAGGAAGCATGTTCATGTTGGTAATGATTCCTGCACGTTCTAATTTTTTGGCAGCCATTGCTCCAGCGCCAGAATCAATTTCACCGTGACGTGTTAAAACTTGATGCGATGCGGTGTAACCTCGAGATTCTGCTAGAACATCGAATCCTTCCGATGCTAAATTCTCTGCGAAGGCCTTGGCGTTTCGAACAATGTCGCTTGCATATGCTTTTCCAAATGCTTCAAACTCGGCAAGTGCTACAACCTTACCTGCCACATGATGAAGGTGATAAGATGAACAAACACCAGGGAACATAGCATTGTTTAATCGCCTATGGAACGTTTCATCATCACTCGATGAGAGTAAAAAGCCCCCCTGTGGACCTGGAAAGGTCTTGTGTGATGAACCAGTCATCACATCAGCGCCTTCTCGGAGTGGATCTTGAAAAACTCCACCGGCAATCAAGCCAAGAACATGCGCACCATCATACATGACAGTTGAGCCGACCTCATGCGCAGCATCCGCCAACTCTTTCAAAGGTGTTGGAAATAGAAAAACAGATTGTCCAACTAGTGCAATTTTGGGTTGGAGTTCTCGTATCAATTGACAAGATGCATCAATGTCCGGCTCCATTCTATCCTCATCCCAAGGGTATGTTGAAACATTGAGATCTCGCAATCCAACCGCCCCCATACGGGCATGGGAGATATGCCCTCCATCCGCAGTAGAAACCGCTGTTATTGAATCACCAGGTTTTGCTAAAGCCTTCAATGCACCAATGTTGGATACTGTTCCTGAAGTCGATTGAATGTTCGCAAAATTTGCTTTAAACACGCTTTTGGCGAGATGAATTCCCAAATCTTCAATTTTGTCAAAATCATCACATCCCTGGTAATATCGTTTTCCTGGCAATCCTTCAGCGTACCGTCCATGAAGATCGGAATTAATTGCACGTTTAACGTTCGGTGAAATAATATTCTCTGATGCAATCATACCAAGGCCTTGGCCGTATAATTTTGCGCTTTCATTTGAAGCAGCTAAGACAGCATTGACAGATTCACGTGGCGTAGGTGTTGCCATGTTTCATGGACTGTAAAGAGGTTCATGAAGTCTGTGAACAAGTCCGTTCAGTTAGGACGCCTACCTGGCCTACGTGGCCCTGAATAAGTCGAACGTTCGCTTGCAATTGTATGAGTAGGAACATTTCGTTTCGAGAGATTAAGGTCCGCAACAGGGGTTTTACTGGGACCAATGCTGGTTGATTTGTTTAGCCTCGTTGTCTTGTTTTGGACCATCGTTTGTCGTCCACGATACGCAACAGGGCCAATCAAACGCTCAAGTGCAGGCGTATCCGAATCCTCTTCCTTGGGACGTTTCAACCACCATCCAGATGTAAGAATTGAAAGTTTACTTGGCCTGTTTTTCGAAATTGAGAGTGCATTACGTTTGAGCCGCGAACGAATGGTCTTATCCGAATCCTTTGGAAGTCGTTCGGTTAACCACCCAGGTAATCCAATGTCAAGCACCACTCCGTTAACAGTAACCAGAATGCCTGATAGAAGAAGGTGGGTTCCGACAGGGATGTTTTCTCTACTCGGCTTTACCTTCGAGCGCTTCATCATCTTGGCATACTCTATCAAGGAGCGTTGATCGCGATGCTTGATTTGCTTTCGTTGTTGACGATTAAATCGGTGCAAACCAATTTGCAGAATAAATAGCGTCGCAGTAGCAACTGCACCTTCAGCAGCCCCATAAACAGAATCTAGTCCTATGCCAATTATGACAAAGATCATTGGCAAGAGCATGAATTGAATGATTCGGTGGAAAAACGAGGTTGAATAGCGAGGAGTCATTCCTCGACGTACAGCTTCATGATTCACAATCATCACATTTGCATTAATAGCTTCATCAATCCCACCTTTTGTTGCTAAACCGGCGACAGGATTGACTGGAGCATCGTCAAGCCAACGACGTAAGGATTTACCCTTTTCTAGAACGAGAGATACCTCGATATCTTCAGTATCTGCTTCGTAGCCTAAAATGACAGATAAGGCCTTGACACGGGGGTCGTTGACATCACTTTCTCGAAGTTCCTTGTAAATTGATAATGCTTGATGCCAATCACCTCGGTCAAGGAGACACAATGAGGCAGCAATCCGGGGCCGTACACCAAGAGGATCTTGCTTGACGGCATCCAATGCTAACTCCAGTGCATCCTCATGTCGCCGTTGCATTCGAAGCGTAGCGACATTGGAAATAGTCGAAATGAGTGAAATTCTATCCTTGTGCTGGATTGCTTCTTTGGAGAATGAAGGGGACCAATATCTCAACATTCGCATTTTTTCGTTCAAGTGATCAATCGTTGAATTGTTTTCCCAGTCCCACAAGTCATCTTCATCGACACTGCCATGCCATGGATCGAGCCATTCACACATAAACGCAAGTAATTCAGGCTCATCGTACCCTTCAGGCTGTTGCAATCCACGTAAAGCACCTCTTGCTGCGTCAAGACGGCGGGTGGCGATGTATCCAGTTGCGATAAGCATTCGCGCCTCATCATCATCGCCTCCCGATTGTGCAAGTACTTTTTTCGACTCTTCGATTGCTTTAGGCCAGAGTCCACGAATTGCACATTCCCACATCTTCGCTCGAGCTTTCTCGTGTCGAACCAGTGATTGGTCTCCTTCAATGTCCTGCTTTTGAAATCGAATCAAACTATCAATATCTTCCTGTAGGGCGGCATTGTCGATGTATTCTCGCATCCAATCCCCCCCCGCTAACATGACTGCACCTTCACGGCGTTCCTCGGGATCCAAATCAAAACGAATTTGACGCAAAGGAGAAAGTTGTGCTATTGACAACAACCAAGTGAACAAAAAGACGGCATTTCCAACAGCGATAAACATCCACGTCGCCAAAAGACGCATTTCTTCATTGAAACCTCGATTTTCCAAATCCGAGGTAAATGGCATCAAATCCCCAAATTCTTTGTAACAAACAAGAATGAGCAAGAGAACGGTGTATCCTGAAAAACCAGCAAATGCAAATGAAATTTGTCGACCTTGAGCTGATTCTTCTGTTCGGATTTCTCGCGGTGTGTCCAAAGTCACCCCAAACATTCCTCCGAAAGTTTGACCACCAAGAATCAAGTTCCGTGTCAACTCAAAGATAAATGCTAGACCAACAATCGCAATGTTTAGTGAGAGATAAAACGACAAAAACTGTGGCATTGATTTAATGAATTCCCAGTGAAATAGGAATTCAGATATTAAATCAATTCGAACATAAATTGAGTGTCCAATAATTCCACCAAAGTTTAGAATTTCTTCCGCATTGTCAGGGCTATTGTAAAGCACGTGGAATACAGTGACGATTCCATTGAGTGCTGTAATTGGCATCGTGATCAGGAACAGTACAAGAAGTAACGAAAATAGTCGATTTACAAAGGATGGTTTGTCAGGATCGATAGGGTTTCTCCTTCCATTTGCAGTTCTCCATTTGTTGACAAGGAGCATGTTCCAAGACGCACCCATGATTCGACCGTATGCCAGAATCGTGGGAGCCATGAAAACGAGCATGGTAATAGCTAACCAGACTGGCGTGATTGTGCCATTGTTTTGATTCATCCCATAAACAACAGTGATACCAGTAGCTGTAAGCAATATGCTCAGCGTAAGAATTCGGCGAATTCCTGTACCAAGAGTTGTTGTTCCTAGTCTCGTCTCACCCTTGCCCGCTAACTGTGCGTTCATAGTTTCCCAAGGCGAGATGAGAATGGGTATCAAAACAAACAAACCGATAATCCACAAATTAGGTTCGAAATAGGTATCTGGTTGGAAGAGAAGTTCTGAAATTAACAATAGGACACCTAACATCCCCATCATATACAACCCGACACCGAAGGCTACACGTCCTTGCTGGAGTAATTCTCTTGCATCATCAACATTCCGTGTCAACCTATGTACTTCATACAAATTATCGTCAATCTCAAAAGCGACCTGGAGGGCAGATAACTGACGTGGTACAAAGAATTTCCAAAGCAGTGCCGCAATAAATAAGGCGAGCAAAAGTGGGTAAAGGTAAACAACATCAAACTCAGTTGGTTTGGCAACAGTTGATGCGGAAACATTTGGAATGGAAATCAGAAACGCCAGCAATGACGCACAAAAAATCCTCCGCATGGTACCAAGGCTGAGATTATTCATCATCAATACTTCGCCGCCAAACGTCATACATTTCGATGCCTTTTCAGGAACGATTCAATCCTGTCAAAGGCAGTATGAAGAGTCGGAATATCGGGCAAAAATACAAGTCGAACGTGACCTTTTCCCTTGTCCTTACTAAAACCTGATCCGTGTACGAGGAGAACGTGTTCTTCATGAAGTAATTGAAGAACAAATTGTTTATCATTATCTTTCCATTTATCATCGGTTAAGCGTACAAACATGTAAAATGCTCCCTCCGGAATTTCAACTTCCAAACCTTCGATTTTTGAAATTCGGTCAAGGCAAACATTCCTTCTTTCCTGTACAGTATTTTTGTAGTCTTGCATCCATGAACGATCTTGCTCAAGACCCGCTAAAAATCCAAGTTGAGCAGGTGTTGATGCGCACAAACGTGAACGAAGAATTCGTTCGATACCATCACGTACAGAATCCAAAACGGAACTCGGGTCATGAAGTGCCATATACCCAATCCTCCAACCTGGTGCGTAGTAGACTTTTGAGACGCCATTCATTGTCACAACTGGAACGCTGCTCGATAGGCTTGCAGCACTGACTTG
>JAYXXD010000065.1:0-8084 GCA_036019775.1 Thermoplasmatota archaeon | reverse complement strand
GCAGCGATTTAGTTCAATAACCATGCATGGAAGCGACGGTCGTTGGTCAATTCTGGATGGAACGTCACAGCGCATTTTGAGCCATCTCGAACACCGACAATTTCTTCACCTAATCGGGCAATGACCTCGCAGCCAATTCCATCGGTTTCGAAACGTGGTGCACGAATGAAGACGCCTGGAAAAGCATCGCCTGAATTTTGGTTGTCAACATCACCGACCATCAAAGGCGTGTGTCCAAAGGCATCAGGCGTTCGTTGTACTGAAGCGCCAGTTGATTCCAAACGCTCCATTTCAACCTCAATGTCTGCTTCGAAGGATTGACGTTGACGACCCCATGCATTTCTTGAGATGTTGACGTTGATGTAGGGCGTTTGATCGTTGCTTGGCATCGCAAGAAGTATAGCACCTGCACAAGTACCGAGGACTGGGCGATTTGGATGTTCATTCATCCAGTTGTAGATAGCGTCAAGGAGACCTTCAGAACGAGAAGCGATCCGCATTGTTGTCGATTCTCCTCCTGGTAGTATGAGACCCTGAATCGTAGAGTCGACATCTTCTCCTTTGCGCAATTGGATGACTTCAACATCATGATTGAGGTCTTTTGCAATGGAGAGAATGGCTTCTTCGTGCTCATGCCGGGCACCTTGCAACATTGCAAGACCCACTCGCATCATGGTTGCTCCTAAACTTCCATGTCTTTAGCACATAGCATCGAGTCAAACGAAGTCCGCTAGTATCGAATAATTTCCAATTATAAGTGTGCACTTAGGCATAAATATTCATGAAAGATAGAATATGCCAATATTAAGCCAAAAATCGAATATATGTACACAAAAGCCAAGAACCGATGGGCGAGTTTAGACTAATCATCATCGGAGGTTCCGGTGATTTATCATTGAGGAAACTAATCCCCTCATTATACGCTTGTCATGTTGAAGGGCATTTAGGCGAAGGAACTATCCATGCTCTAGGTAGAAAACCCTTCACTAATAACGAATTTTGTGATTTAGTCTGTGAACGAAATGAGACAATGGTACGCGAGAGCAACTTTTTTCAGCGACTAAAATACCATCAATTTGATGCTATGAATGAGCAAGATTATGCTGCATTAAGCGAGAGTCTGCCCAATGCTAAAACAACAATATTTTACTTCTCCACAGCTCCTGATTTATTTCACAAAATAGCAAAGGGAATAGCACAAAGTGGACTTGTAGATGACAATACTAGAGTGGTATTGGAGAAACCCTTGGGCGATAGTTACGAATCCAGTGTGCTACTTAGTGATTCGATTGAGGAACATATTGACCCATCAAAAATATACCGTATCGATCATTATCTTGGAAAAGAATCGGTACAAAACCTGATGGTGTTGAGATTTGCTAATGCGGTGATTGAGCCCTTGTGGAATAGAAATTATATCGATCATGTGCAAATTACTGTAGCAGAAACCGTGGGTGTTGAAAGTCGTGCAGGCTACTATGACAGATACGGAGCACTTAGGGATATTATTCAAAATCACATGCTACAGTTACTATGCTTGATTGCCATGGAGCCACCAGCAGATGACAAACCAGAATCTATTCTCGCCGAGAAAGTTCAGGTTTTGAGAAGTCTTAAACCTCTCAAAGGCGCTACTGCTAGAAGGGATACGGTTAGAGCACAATATGCATCTAGTGATACCAAAAGCAAGGGCTACACTGAGGAAAATGGTGTTGCTAAGAATTCTAAAACTGAGACATTTGTCGCAATGAAAATACAGATAGAAAACTGGAGATGGGCTGGAGTTCCATTCTATATTCGAACAGGCAAGAGCATGCAAGAAAGACTTTCTGAGGTGGTGATTCAATTCAAGGAAGTGCCACATTGGACACTAAATGTATCGAAGAAAAATCGCAAAGCAAACCGTATTGTTATCAGACTACAACCCGATGAATCTATTCAACTATTAATGCAGATTAAGCAACCTGGCCCTAAATCTCTTGAACTAAAACAAGTACCTCTTGATTTGTATTATGCTGAAAGTATTGATGCAAGATTACCAGATGCATATGAGCGTTTATTGCTAGATGTTATTGAAGGAAACTCAACCTTGTTTATGGATCGCGAAGAGGTAGAACTAGCATGGAAATGGTGCGATAGAGTGCTTGAGGCATGGAAGGATGATACTATGCCAATGTTTAGTTATCCTGCTGGAACTTGGGGCCCTGAGGAAGCAGATTTACTAATTGCCAAACACAAGAACAGTTTCTGGGGCTACGGTCTGGGGGGAGATGATTGAACACGTTTGCAAACTTCGAAGATCTAGTAAAATCAATGGCAATTAAATTGTCAGGTCAAATAAATGATTTGATAGACAAAGGAAAATCTCCAGTCATCGCTTTATCCGGTGGAACAACTCCTAGTCCTGTGTATCAAAGGTTAGCGGCTATGGATGTTGATTGGAACAAATGCAATTTCTTCATGGGCGATGATAGATGCGTTCCTCTTGGAAGTGAGCGATGTAATTTAACAATGGCAAAAAAGGCATTTCAAGGAATCGATTCTAAATGGATTGACATACGAACAGAACCAATATTAAAACCAGATATTGCAATATTTGGATGGGGACTTGATGGTCATACTGCATCATGGTTTCCCGATTTAGGCAAAGAAGAGATTGGCATTTTATTCACTACGGACGCTCTCAAACAAAAAGTGTCCCCGCCAAGTCAATCCGAACAAAGAATGACCCTTACATGGCGCGCTCTTTCTTCTACTTCGCACATTCATTTACTTGGCAAAGGGCAAGAAAAAATGAAAGTCCTTCAGTCATGCTTAGAGAGGGATGACTCATATAGCAAACCGATGAGAATACTGTTCAACCATGACAAGGTAACTCCACAGGTATGGTGGTCTGAGCAATGAATTCTGAAATTATCAAAATCACCGAGCGGATTAAGAAACGCTCACTCAAAACCAGAGGGGAATACATAGATCAGATGCGAAAACAACTTACAGATTCTCCACAACGCAAAAAATTGTCATGCGGAAATCTTGCCCATGGTGCTGCTGCGTGTGGCCCTAATAAAAGCGATATTTTGGGGGGATTGACCGCTAATCTTGGCATTGTCACCGCGTATAATGACATGCTTTCGGCGCATCAGCCATTTGAAACATATCCAAATCTAATCAAACAATCTGCTCTAGAAAACGGCGGAACAGCACAAGTTGCTGGGGGAGTACCAGCGATGTGTGATGGAATAACTCAAGGTAGACCAGGCATGGAGATGAGTCTGTTCTCGAGGGACGTCATTGCATTATCAACTGCAATTGCACTTTCTCATGAGATGTTTGATGGCCAGTTATTGCTTGGAGTTTGTGATAAAATAGTGCCAGGTTTACTTATTGGCGCACTAACATCAGGTCATTTACCCACAGCACTAATCCCTGCAGGACCGATGCCAACAGGAATCTCAAATGAGGAGAAGAAAAAGGTAAGAGAATTAAATGCAAAAGGGGAAGTTGATGATGATGCGCTCCTAGAAATGGAGTCAAAAGCATATCATAGCCCGGGCACATGTACCTTCTATGGAACTGCCAACACCAATCAAATGCTGATGGAATTGATGGGACTGCATGTCCCTGGGGCTTCTTTTGTTCCACCTAATTGTGCATTAAGAGATCAACTAACCAAAGAAACTGTCAAGCAAGTTATGGAATGGTCTAAACAACAAAATTTTGAAAGAAGTTTGGCGAAGTTGGTTGATGAGCGTTCAATAGTAAATGCATTGGTTGGTTTAATGGCAACTGGTGGTTCAACTAATTTGGTAATTCATCTGATTGCCATAGCAAAAGCTGCAGGAATAGAGTTAACCCTAGACGATATATCTGATATCTCAGCAATCACCCCTCTTCTAGTAAGATTATATCCAAACGGTAGTGCTGATGTTAACAAATTCCACTCACTAGGAGGGACTGCATACCTAATTTCCGAGTTATTGGATAACGGATTTTTACACGGTGATATTCCAACTATTCATCCTGATGGTATGTCTGCTTATCGTATGACGCCTTGCTTAGATGAAGATGGATGTTTAACCTATCAGAATTTAGACTTAGAGTATGATAAAACTGTAATTCGGAAGTTTAACGAACCATTTGAATCACAAGGTGGTGTAAAACTATTACGAGGAAATCTTGGTAATGCAGTGGTCAAAATCTCCAGTGTTCAAGAGTCTGAAAGATACATCGAAGCGCCAGCAAAGGTCTTTCATTCACAATCTGAAGTCAAGGCCGCATTCGCCGCAGGTGAATTAGATCATGATTGTGTAGTGGTTTTAAGATTCCAAGGTCCAGCAGCGAACGGCATGCCAGAATTGCATGGCCTTGCGCCAATATTTGAAGCAATTCGGTCATTTGGCAATAAGATCGCTCTATTGACCGATGGTAGACTTTCAGGTGCCAGCGGTAGTATTCTGTCGGCTATTCACCTCTCTCCTGAGGCGGCATCAAAGGGGCCAATTGCTTACATCCAAGATGGCGATATGATTACAATCGACTCAAAACAGGGTTTGATTTCAGTTCAGGCAGATTTTACAGGTCGTAAACCTGTAGCGGCGCCAAAATTTGAGCCTGGCTTAGGACGTGAATTATTCTCGGTGTTTAGGCAAAATGTTTCATCTTCGGAATTTGGTGGAAACTCTTTGAGGTGATGTTATGGATTTTTCTAAAATTTCTCAAAAAATGCTGCCTGTTCTCAATCTATCAAGTTTGGAACAAGCTGACCTGATTGCGCATTTAATGAAAGAAACAAACCTAACTTGTCTGGAAATAACACTGCGCAATGACAACGCAATGGCAGTTCTTTCACATCTCTTGTCTAATTATCCTAATTTTATAGTGGGAGTTGGGACCATTACCAACTCAGATAGTCTGTTTTCAGTTGCTGATTCTGGAGCACATTTTGGTGTAACGCCTGGTATGAATTCTGCACTTTACGCAGCTATGAATAAATCATCCTTACCGATAATCCCGGGAGTTTCAACGATTTCTGAAGCGATGGAAGCAATGGAGCATGGATGTGATTACGTCAAGTTATTCCCAGCATCCCAAATAGGTTTGAAAACCGTTAAGTCATGGGGTGGTCCACTTCAAAATGTTAGTATTTGTGCCACTGGAGGATTGAATTTTGACTCTGCAAAACAATGGTTAGACATACCACAGGTGAAAATGGTAGGCGGAGGCTGGATGGCTCCAAAAGAAATTTTGGATAAGGCTGTGAATGGAGATGCTGAGTCCTTGGAAATACTAAGGCAAAATTTTCAGCAATTATATTGATAATAGGAAATAGATTACCACGCCGGACTTGGAGAGAAGTCCGCTAGTATTTGTTGGTCCCCACTCCCGGACTTGAACCGAAGATTTGGAGCTCGATTGAGAGTCGCTATTCAAAAACCGTGCGCGCCACCATTGAATCATGGCACACGAAGGTGACTGCTTTCTCGTCCCAGGCCCCGTTCGAATGAGTGATGCATGTCTTCAGGCCATGGCAACACCGGTTATGACTGCGCGAGGCTCAGAATTTCGAGATGTTATGGCAGACCTCAATGCAGGACTTCGGACTGCATTCAATCTAACGCCCTCTACCCGAAAACGCGGAATGGAGTCTTGGTCTGGATCGGATGGCTACAAGGTCGTTGCTGTGTCCGGAAGTGGAACTGCAGCCATGGAAATGATCATTGCAAACCGATTCAGACCCAACGACCGAGTGCTCGTTCCAACCAACGGAAAATTCGGTGAACGCGTCGCAGACATCTGCAAACAATACTGCCAGGTCAAGCACATCGCATACGAATGGGGTCGCAGTTTCGATATCATGGAACTTGAGGAACAACTCGGTCGTGGAACCTTCGAAGCACTCCTGATTTGCCACAATGAAACGAGTTCAGGAATTACGCAGGATGCGGAAGCACTTGCACAATTGTGCGAAGAACACGACGTGGCTTTCATTCTTGATGGAATCACATCCGTAGGAGGTTTACCTGTTCACCCAGCAAAATGGAATGCTGAAGCGGTCGTGATGGGAGCACAGAAGTGTACTGCTGGACCGAGTGGAATTGCTGCCATTGCCATCAATGAGCATTTCATAGAACGCGTGCAAACCATTCGCCAGCAGGGAGATTCAAATCCAGTGTATTACCTCGATTTGATCTCTGCCATCAAGAAAGGAAACGATGACCAAACACCATGGACGCCAGCGATCAATCTTGCTATGGGATGGGCAGCATCACTTCGTGAACTCGAAGAAGAAGGACTCGAGAATCGTTGGAATCGATGCAGAACACTTGCTGATGGCGTTCGTCGCCTCTTTTCCGACCTCGGATTCATGTTGCTTGCCGATGCTGGTCAACAAAGCGATACAGTAACGGCCATCATGTACCCTGAAGGAATCAACGATTCGTGGCGCAGCAAACTCAAAGAGGATTATCAGACACAAGTAATCGGAGCACAAGACCACCTCAAAGGAAAGATGTTCAGAGTAGGGAGCATGGGGACGACAACAATCGATGAGATGATTGAAGGGTGCAACCGCATGATTACATGTTTCAATGAGATGGGACACACACTTCCAAACGTTGATGTTGCATCCTACTTTGCGTGAATCATGGGCAAAGGAATCGTATTGGGTCGGTTCCAACCGTTTCACAACGGACATGCGTACTTAGTTGAACAAGCACTCAACCAATTTGAGGAAGTAACCATTGCGATTGGCTCCTCGCAAGACGAATGGACAGTGGACAACCCGTTTTCTTTCGAGGAGCGAAAGGACAAAATCCAGCAATGGATTGACGCCAGCGAACATCAAAGTAAGGTCAGTATTGTTGGAATTGAAGACATCAATGACCCACCGAATTGGGTCGAACACGCATCGAAGCATCACGGGACTGGTACGCTGGTTACATCGGATGAAGACACGAAAACACTCTACGAAGAATCTGGATTTGATGTACATTGGGTCGATTTACACGAACGTCAACAGTTCGAAGGCTGGAGAATTCGCCAAACCTGCATGATGCTCTCAACAGTCTATGACGATGAGGCAACTCGGATGGTCTTGGCTCCAAGCGTTCCAGCCTCGGTAATCGAGTGGCTCATTGAACAAGACGGACTGTATCGCTTTTCACAGATCAACAACAGCCCGCACGCAGGCTGATCACTCGGTTGCAACAACAACACGAGCAGCTCTTAGAACACGTTCCTTGTACATGTAGCCTGGTTCGAGAACGTCAATCACTTGGCCTGCGGGGAATTGTTCTGAGGCTGGAAGTGTCGTGATGGCTTCCATCGTTGCCGGATTGAATTCCTGTCCTTTCGCCTCGATCGATTTGATACCATCTGCTTCGAGTTCTCTCCACAACTTGTTTCGCAACAATCGCAAGCCTTGAGCAACAGGTGATTCGTCACCATCCTCAACTTGACTCAATGCTCTGTCAACATCGTTGAGGATTGGAATCATTCTTCGTGCAAGACCCATTCCTCCGTACTGAATTAAGGAAGACTTTTCCGCCATCAATCGTTTTCGTACGTTTTGAATTTCAGCGTCCTTGTAGGCGATTTCTTTCTCAGCTTTTTCTGCTCGTTGAATCGCTTCTACAAGAGGGTCGACAGGTTCGACGTGTTCTGACAAATCCATCTGTTCGTCAACTTCTTCGAAAACGGGTGTTTCATCATCGTGAGCGTCTTCGGTTTCGTCCAAAGGAACGTCTTCGTTCTCCCCTGACATGATTCCACCGAAACGGATGTGGTCTTTCAACCCGACGCTGTTGTTTCATCAGGAAGTTCGTTCGCGAGAACAGTTGAGAGATTCCATGAGAACGTTCCCCATTTTCTCGCTTCAAGATGGTCTCGACCAACGATGGCTACAAGACTGTCCTCACTGTTCCAACGCTTCATGGTGTGAACAAGGGCCTTTGCAGCTCGATCGTGGGCTTCGAAGGTTGGAACAATTCGTGGATCTTCTTTCTCATCCATCGTTTCGCCCAACTCCTTACGGCGCTCCATCCAATCCAAGCAAACGCGTTCAGCGTATTCTTGTTCAGGAATGT
>JAYXXD010000064.1:0-8275 GCA_036019775.1 Thermoplasmatota archaeon | reverse complement strand
TTCGGACCAAGTTCTCTCACCACCGCCAATAATCTCGCCATAACCTTCTGGAGCGAGAAGATCGTGACACAGTACATAGTTGTCATCGCTAGGATCGACTCGATGGTAGAATGGCTTGGCAATCTTTGGATAATGCGTCAAAAAGTGTGGAACATCGAAATCTTGAGTCAGTACCTTTTCTTTTGAATAATCAAGGTCTTGTCCCCATTCAACTTCAACTCCTTTCCCTTGTAGGATTTCAATGGCCTCATCGTATCGCATTCGAGGGAAGGGTGAATCCGCGTAGCGTGCCACAAGATCAAGGTCTCTTCCAAGCGATTGCAATTCATCGCTTCGCTCATCAAGAAGTGTCGAAGCGATGTGGCGAACGACACCCTCGCCATGCGTCATAACTTCCTCATTCGTTGCCCAAGCGATTTCCATTTCAGCATGCCAAAATTCAGTTAAATGTCGGCGAGTACGTGATTTTTCTGCACGGAAAGATGGGGCAATTGTGTACAATCGCTCAAGCGCAGGCATAGCTGCTTCTGCATAGAGTTGCCAAGATTGGGTGAGGTATGCTTTCCTTCCAAAGTAAGGCACTTCAAACAGGGTAGATCCTCCTTCGACTGCACCAGCAACAAAGTTCGGAGCTTGATATTCGACGAAATCCAAATCTCGGAAATACGAATGAATCGCTCCGAAAACTGAAGAACGCATCTTCAACATTGTTGTCATTCGACTTGTTCGTAGGTAGAGATGACGATTGTCGAGAAGGAATTCAGTTTCTCCTCCATCGGCTGCTTTCATTGCAGACTCAGTGATTGGAAACGGTCGTTCTGGGTCAACTGGGCCGACGATTTCAACAGCGGAAACAACAAGCTCATGGCCACCTTCACTGCGCTCATCAACGTTGACAGTTCCTCGAAGAATAAGCGATGATTCAATGAGAGCGGTGGCGATTGCCTCGAACGCATCGTCACCAACCATGTCACGCTTTGCAACGCATTGGATGGTGCCGGTTGAATCGCGCAAAACGATGAAACGGATTTTGTTGGAGCCACGAGTTCGTTTTACCCAACCTTTGAGTTCAACCTCTTGTCCATCATAATCGCCGTTTTGCACATCACCAATCCAGATGTCTTTGGCCATGCCACGCCGTTTACGTTCTCACATATCATGTTTGAAGTCCGACCATTTGGAGTCGGTCTGGAAACAGGTTCCCGATTGAAAATATTGGCGAAAGCATCAAACAGGAGCCGAATCAACTTCGTTCGTGAGCAAGATCGTCGTTTATGCTATCGGAGGCAATGCCCTCGCTCCCCCAAACGATTCTGAGGAAGGAGAATACGCCCTTGTTTTGGCCAAAGTTATGAGCGATGTTGTCGATCTGCTGGAGGCTGGTTGGTCGGTGGTCTTAACGCACGGAAATGGTCCCCAAGTAGGGGAATTGATGGCATTGGATGCTGAAGTTTTGCACACAATGGATGAATGGGTAGCAGCTACACAAGGAATGATTGGCCATGCGTTGTCACTTCAACTCAATAGCATTCTAAGACATCGTCACCGACCTGAACGGACTGCAATGGTTCTTACTCGTGTCCTTGTTGACGTGGATGATCCTGCATTCGAGTTGCCAACCAAACCAGTCGGTCCGGTTCTTTCTGCAACCGAAGTTATGGAACGAGACTGGGATATTGCAACAACTGTGCATGGGCCACGACGCGTGGTCGCTAGTCCACTGCCAAAGAGCGTTCTTGATTTGGATGTGATTCGAACGTTGGTTAGTCAACGCGCAGTGGTTATTTGTGGGGGTGGTGGAGGAATTCCTGTTGTCGAACGTGAACGTCATTACAATGGGATTCCAGCGGTGATTGACAAAGATCGTTTGTCCTCGCTCCTTGCCGTCGACCTTGAGGCAGAGGCGCTCATTATTTCCACGGGTGTACCTGCAGTTTACACGAATTTTGGTCAGGAAAATCAACGAGAACATCGTCATCTATCCGTCCAAAAGGCAGAAGAATTTCTTGAGGAGGGCCAGTTTCCAGCAGGTTCAATGGGTCCAAAAATCAAGAGTATGATCGATGCGATTGTTGCCTTACCAACGATGCGTTCCATCCTATGCCAGCCAGGCGAAGCTCTCTCAGCGATGAGAGGTGATGCTGGTACGACATTGTCCCAAGATGATTAAATACAACCTGACGGAGGCGAGGGTGGGCCTGTAGCTTAGTCAGGTAGAGCGACGGACTCTTAATCCGTCGGTCGCGGGTTCGAACCCCGTCAGGCCCGCCTACAAACGACCACTTGGATTCATCAGCGTATTTACGCCCTCTCCGCTGGCGAGTACAACTGCATCACACATGTTGTTGAAGAGACCTACTTGCACAACGCCCGCAATATTGAGTATGCTTGCTTCTGTTGCAATCGGGTCAGTAATGGTTGGGCCTATTCGGGCATCGGCAATACAATTTCCGTTATCAGTAAGCAGGTGCTTACCTTCTTTTTGTCTCAAATTAACTTCACAATTCAAGAGTTCTGCAAGCCTTGAAACTGTAACATCACAAGCAAACGGAGTTATTTCGATAGGAATTCCAAATGCTCCCAAGCACTCAACTTGTTTACGCTCATCAGCAACGACGACCATGGCAGTTGATTGTTGAGCGACAATCTTCTCGCGAAGCAATGCAGCTCCCCCTCCTTTGATTAATTGAAAATTAGGATCGAATTCATCCGTTCCATCGATGACGATGTCCAAGCCATCAAGGGTTCCAAGTTCTACCAAAGGAATGCCAACACTGATCGCAAGTTCTTGGGTTGCGATAGAGGTTGGTACTCCTACAATTTCGAGGCCTTCTTCAGCAATCTGACGTCCAAGCTCAAGGACAGTGTATTTCACAGTGGAACCCGTTCCTAAACCCACCCGCATGCCAGATTTGACAAACGCACATGCTGCTTCTCCGGCTCTTTTCTTCAGTGATTCAGCATCGTTCATAACCCAGTGGAGACTCACACGGTTGATATTGCTTATTGGTCTAAATTGGAGTTTTTGTCGCAATAATCCTTTTTGAGTTGGAGGTTAACGTCGATGCATGGCTCGCGTACAGCGAAACACAACCGTCGTCTCCGTGCTGCTGTGCGTCCTACTATTTTCGTTGGTTAGCCCTATGGTTGATCATTCAGAAGAGTTGACCAATTTCGATGTCTCAAATTCAACTCCGTTAGGTCAAGCAATGACGGTAAGCATCGGTTCCTATCCAGACGGTGTGAACGATGCTACAACCATCACAGTTCCAAGTGGAGAGGCAGTTTCTGGAATCGAATTATCCCTCGACGAGAGTGTACTTCCAGTTTCAGCAGCGAAGGTATTCGACTCTTCTGCTGATTACGATGACCCTTTGGCTGTTTACGATGGAATGGATGTGAACAATTCAGTTTTGCAAATTTTACCACAGGGTTGGACGTATGATTTCGAAGGACCGAATACAGGACCAAATAATTGGACACTTGGTTCCAACTGGTTTTTTGGAAAAGATACTGCAAGTTCACGTCCATCGACCAGTACAGTTCCAAGCGGAATCAATACACTCTACTCATACAATGGAGACTACCCCAACCGAATGAGCAGTACACTCTGGGCTACTTCGCCAGTCATGAATTGCGGAGGATGCTCTGGTGGATGGGATTTGAAATTTCAAAGACAGTTGGGTGTTGAATCCTCTTCATTTGACCATGCCTACGTCTCTGTTACCAATCCTTCAGGAAATTGGGTCAATGTTTACTCGAATTCAGGAACAGTGAGTGATAGTTCATTTACTCCGCAAACAATTACAATTACGAATTATGTAGCAGGAAATACGAATTTTCAGGTGCGATTTGGTATCGGAACAACAGACGGAAGCGTTACGTATTCTGGTTGGAATGTTGATGATGTTGAAATCCTTCCCAAGGCATCTGGTGTATCAAATGGTGAAGGAAATTGGACTTCTCAACCATTTGGACCTGGAGCAACCCTTGGTAGTGAACCTTCATCGTTTGGATTGATGGTTATTGATGCAGAAATACCAACAGGTTCTCTGTTCGAGTGGTCTCTCATCGATGCTTCAACTGGTACACCTCTTCCGAATTATCAAGAAATGAATGACTTGACTGTTGATCTTGGTGCTATCGATTGGGAGGAAACTCCATCTCTGAGGTTGAAAATACACATGGTTACCGGATCAAATGGAGGTCCGAAGGTCCATAGCATTGGAATCAGTGGTGCGATTCATGAAAGCTTTAGTGAAAATCCAACAACTCATGATTGGTCTCTTTCTGGAATGACATGGACACAATCCTCTGGAGACGTGAGTGGGTCTGGAACGATGACCTCGCCAATCTACCGAATTTCCAATGGATTTGGTGCGCTTTCAATGGCGAATGTAGTTTCAGGTTCACCACTGATTGAAGCCAACATCGATGACAAAGGATGGCTCCCCTACCCAGCAGACGGGTACACAAGCCTTGATGAGGTTGGACACAGTATTCAATTCCGATTCCAGTCTTCTGGAACTTCGTATACTGTTGACTCGTTTTCTGTTGAAACTGTGCGTTCGAACCCCAGCATGGGCTTACGCTTGGATGTAGGAGCAGATGGTGTTTCGGATTGGGGATTCGATACCGATGATGTTGGAAGTTTTGGTATGCAGAATCGGTTATTGAACGGAAAAGTTTGCCAGACGGTTACGACTTCTCCTGGCAATGGAGGAGTTTTCGATGTTCTTCTACCAATATCAGGACTGGCTGACTTCGGATTTACTGTTTCTTCAACATCCGAGATGATTTCTCCATACATGAACATCAAAATTGGAGGAAGTGATGTCACGAATCGTGGGTTTGCCAACTTCCAAACTGCAACATATGTCGAATTTTCACAAAGCGAATTGAATGCATTAAACAGTGCTCTATCAAATGCAGCGGATGATCGTGGAATCCTCGGCGTTCCTATGAGTCGAGTAAGCGTGACTGTTGGCTCTTCAACATCGAGTGGAGATTTGACAATGTGTGGAATCTTTGCTCCTTACGAGGCTGCACTCAACCTCAATTTTGGAGCCAATTCAGCATTGGTTCAGGCAATCAATCAGGAATTGAGTACGGTCGTTTCTCTTGGAGGAGTCAAAGAAATCCGTTTGCCAGTTCGCATGATGTCTTCTGGTTCCATCCTTCTGACCGTTGAAGGTGTCACCTCCTTGCCTACATTGAATCCTGTATCAATCACCGTAAGTCCAGCAGTCGATACATTGACTCCTTCGACCGACTGGATTACCGTTAATTCAACCTTTGATTTGTCACC
The DNA here is from genome assembly GCA_036019775.1 of Thermoplasmatota archaeon. Classification (GTDB taxonomy): domain Archaea; phylum Thermoplasmatota; class Poseidoniia; order Poseidoniales; family Poseidoniaceae; genus MGIIa-L2. The sequence continues at coordinate 2,967 of JAYXXD010000064.1, read as the reverse complement.
TCTCGGTGTTACAGATGCAGAATCATACGTCAAATCCAATGGATGGAGTGTTGATTTTACATTGCGAGGTACAAGCAGCTCCTCAAAGGTTCTTTGTGGAACTGTCACTCTACCTCTCAACGGTGTAGAGGTAGCAAATTGCCAACGATCTGGATTTGCCTTGGGTTGGAATGATATTGATACGAGTGGCGAAATCAAAATGATTGGTTCAGGCTCCTATGTTCAATTCACGCACACATTCCAGATGCCAGTAAGTTGGGATGACGAACCATATGCTTCACTTAATGTCATGCTGGTAAGTCCGACAGGACCTACATTGCCGTTAAATTACGTCTTTGGTTTAGGTCAAGCAAATGGAATTGAAAACGACGTTTCTCTCAAACGGTTTACGATTACGGCACAATCTGGGATTGAAACTGATGCTTCTGAAGCGTCTCTCATTCAAGGAACAACCGTTTCTGTCAATGCTTACCTCGGTTTTGATGGTGTAAAAGATGCTGTCCCTCGAACAGGCCAAGCTGAAGTCCGATTGCTTGTTGATGGTCAAAATAAAGGTTCAACCAACTTGATTCTCAATGGAGTAGCATCCCTTTCCTACAGTGTTCCTTCAAACGCAAATAATCTGCAAATGGAACTGGAAATAACACCTTTGGTTGGCCAAGGAATCGCCTATGAGGTGGATTCGATTGCGAACTTTACGATGGATTCGATTGCTCCGATGCTGATTGGAATGAATGTCGAAACTTTTGATCACCGAGAAGGATCACCTTCAACAGAGTTGAAATTCGTATTGGGTGATAGCCCATCATTACCGCATCATGCTGATGCCAATGTTTGGCGTTCATGGGTCGATGATGCGGACATGGACGGCATAATGGATGAAGACGAAGTACAAGTTCTTCCACTTATGAAACCAGATGATATGCTTTCTACAGTCGGTGAGTTTACACTTACAATGGATACTTCTCAAGCACCAGATGGAGATTACATCCAAGGATGGTTGTCGGTTTCAGACGGTGCTGGGAATGTTATGGTCGAGGGAGGTAGTCAAAGCACACCACTTTTCAACATTCAAATCCGTCAAGATGGAACTCCTTCCCTAGGCACAGATTTCGATCTTATTTGGGGGCAAAATGGGGATGGTTGGCTCCATCCTGGTGAAGATATTCTGATCCAAATACCGATTCGTGATTCGAACGGTGTCTCTGATATTGAATCGATTGAGGTTAACCTTGGTTCGACTGAATCCAATGCTGCAATTATCTATTGGTTTGCTGAAAACAATCAGTGCTATAGCAATCAAATCTACATCGATGTTGAATCCTGTGATCTTGAAAAGGGTGAAGGCGTGTTTTCAGAACAAGGTGCACTTCTCGTCAACTTTAGCATAGGATGGGGCTTTGATCCAGACCCGAATTTCGTTCGTACCCCCTCTGTTCAATTGGTTGACCGAGTTGGTCAAACTGTGGTGACTCCACTTTACGATGCGACTTGGCAGTACAGTGGTGAAATCACACTTGACATGTCGAAGTCCAAACTCTTGGTTGATTCGTCTGAGGTTAACTCACATGGCGCCTATGCATCGGATGTATCCGTGATGGAATTCCAAGGGGAATTGGTATGGTATCGAAGCATGCGAACAATCGATCAGCCATTTGATTTGCTTTTTGAAATCAATGAAGAAGAATCCGTTGTCGAAGCGTACGGAAACTTCAGTTTTCAGCGAACTGTTCCTGAACAATCAGGAGAACATGGTTTGTTCTTTTCCATGTACAATCCTCCTACTGGAGCGATATTGAGAGGACTAAGTGAGGGGCCAATTACGACGATTTTCGTTGATAAACAAGCCCCGGATTTGGTGGATATTCGCTCTCCAGAGGAAGCGATGATCATTGCTGAATCAGATTGGTCGGATTTAGAAATCCAACTTACGGTAAAAGAACTGGAACAATTGAATCCAGATTCTCTTGTCTTGAATTATGCAGTCCACCCCGCTGGGCTTGGAATGAACGTTGCCGCTTTGTATGATGGCCAAATCAACATGCAACTCCTTGGAGGTCGAGCTTTTGGAGAGCAGGTTCCAATTGCAGCGACGCTTAATCTTGATGAAATCATCTCCGAATCCGATCGCACCGACGCTCTTGAGTTGCGAATTTGGGTGACTGGAGAAGATATGGCAGGGAATGCGTTTTCTGAGGATTACAATGATGCAGATGCTGCCTTCCATACCTGGGACTTGGAACAACGAGTTCCAGACTTTACCTTTGCCGGCGAGCCAATGGTCAAGTATAGTGGTGATAGCGTGCGAATAGGAGAAACTGTTGAAGTTTCAGCATTGATCATCAACAATGGAAATGCTGACGGCGATGTTCAGATTGTACTTGAACTGGTTGAATCAAATGGTGCACGAACCAGAGTAGATGCTCGACAACTTCAGATTTCTCCAGGTAGTACAACAGTTTACGAAGGAACTTGGACTCCTTCAAGGACCGGAACAATGTGGCTTGAGGTCCAAATTCTAGGGTCTGAGACAGTACAAACTCCAACTCTTCGAGTGAAGGAAGCGGAAAGCGAAGGTTTCGTCGGAACCGTTTCAGAAGTAAACCCAATTGTCCTGGGCGTATTGGTTGTTTTGAGTATTGTTCTCGTTGGATTGTTGGTGTTTGGTCTTCGACCTGCTCAGCAGCCTCAGAGACGTGTTAATCCGAATTTGGCTCAACAGATGAACCGTCCTCGTCAAATGCAGCCACCTGCAGCTCAACAAACACCTCAAGGCCCCTATGGAGCCCAACAGCAGACTTCTGATGTCGGTCAGAACCCATACCAATGAGTCTGATGGGTTCATATGGAAGTTGATTGACAGGCACTCGGAGGGAGTGAGAGGACCGCTGACAGAGTTCGACTCTGAGGAAAGTCCCCTCTCCATAGTGCAGGTGGTTCACAGAAGTGAAAGATCAGAGATGGTCA
>JAYXXD010000063.1:0-8343 GCA_036019775.1 Thermoplasmatota archaeon | reverse complement strand
CCTCCACATTCTTTCAACGTCTTCCCGATTTCTCGAGCTTGTAAGCGAACGAGATCGTCCTTGTGCTCCATAAGCAAACGGCCCATGTTTCCAATGATTTGTCCACGGGTTGGTGCTGGCGTGGCAGACCAAGCAGGGAACGCAGCATGGGCTGCGTCCAGTGCAGCATCAACATCTGACTTTGTTGAAAGAGGAAACGCTCCGAGAACATCGCTCAGTAAGGCAGGGTTGCGGGACTCAAAGGTTGCACCATCGCTTGATTCGGCCAATTGACCGTTGATGATGTTGAACCCTTTGACGCTCGGGCGATTCTTTGGATTGTTGGCTTCGAGGAACGTTAAACCTGCTTCAAGTACGTGGACCATGATGCCATCGAGTTCGATTCCCTCCATGAAGGCTACGATTCAATCGCATGACAATTCATCGGGATTTTCGTAACTCATGGTTTTAGTACTCTCGGGACTTGGAAGAGGTATGTCCGGCGAAGAAAACGAAGTATCCCTACGAGTAGCAAAAGCCATCCCATCCGACGTAGGCCATGGACGTGCCCGAATTTCCGGCGAACATGGTCTTGACCTCAAGCCGGGCGATATTGTCGAGATAAAAGGTGAGAAGCGCTCAACAGCAGCCATTTACTGGCGAAGCCGTCCTGAAGATTCCAAAATGGACATTGTCCGAATCGATGGTATCATTCGAAAGAACGCAGGTGTTAGCCTGGGCGATCGTGTCACGATTGCAAAGGCTGAGGCAAAGGAGTGCACCAAACTGACACTCTCTCCAGTTATGGCCAACAAGCAGAAGGTCAAGTTTGGCCCAGGGATTGAAGGCTTCGCTCGTCGAGGTCTCTCCAAGCGCCCCGTCATGGCCGGTGACCGGATCTTCATTCCAGGCATGACGTTGTTTGCTGAAGCATTGCCGTTTGCTGTGGTTCAAACAACGCCCAAAGGGATAGTCAAGGTCACCAGCGATACGGACATCATCATCAAGGATGAAGCAATTGACGACGAAGATGTTGGTCAATCGGAAGGCATTACCTACGAGGACGTTGGTGGCATCGGTCAGCAATTGCAAAAGGTTCGCGAGATGATTGAGTTACCACTCAAGCATCCAGAGTTGTTCCGACGTCTTGGTATCGATCCACCGAAAGGTGTTCTCCTTCACGGGCCACCTGGTACTGGAAAGACCATGATTGCGAAGGCAGTTGCCACTGAAGTGAACGCTCATTTTAAGGCGATTAACGGTCCTGAAATCATTTCAAAATATTATGGCGAATCCGAGAAACAACTTCGCGAAATTTTCGATGAGGCCAGCGAAAAGGCACCAGCTATCATCTTCATCGATGAGATTGACTCGATTTGTCCAAAGCGTGAAGATGTCAGTGGTGAAGTTGAGCGACGTGTTGTTGCTCAAATGCTGACACTGCTCGATGGAATGCAAGGAAGAGACAACGTCGTCGTTATTGGTGCAACCAACCGTCGTGATGCACTCGACCCAGCACTCCGACGTGGTGGCCGTTTCGATCGAGAAATCGAGATTGGCGTCCCAGACCGTGAGGGTCGAAAAGAAATAATGGAAGTGCACACACGTCAGATGCCAATTGCGGACGACTTCGAAGTCAATTGGGTGCTTGACAACACCTACGGTTTTGTCGGAGCAGACCTTGCCGCACTCGTTCGTGAAGCTGCCATGAAGGCGCTTCGACGCTATTTGCCAGAAATCGACCTCGATGAAGAGACCATTCCTCCCGAAGTTCTCGAAAAGATGGAAGTTCGAATGACCGATTTCCGCGATGCTATCAAGGACATTGAGCCATCTGCTCTGCGTGAGATCTATGTCGAAGTTCCGGAAATTGCTTGGGACGAAGTTGGTGGACTTGATGAGGTCAAAGACCGCCTCAAGGAATCGGTTGAGTGGCCACTTACCAAGCCGGAGATTTTCGAACACTTCAACATCAAGCCACCGCGAGGTATTGTCCTGTTCGGTGCACCTGGTACCGGAAAGACCCTCCTTGCCAAGGCCATCGCCAACGAAGCACAAGCCAACTTCATCTCCATCAAGGGTCCTGAAATGATTTCCAAGTGGGTTGGTGAATCAGAGCGTGGTATTCGAGAGATTTTCAAGAAGGCCAAGCAATCCTCTCCATCCATTATTTTCCTTGATGAGTTTGAGTCCATTGCAAGCATGCGTAACGCATCCAGTGGCGAAGGCAGTGACGTTGGCAACCGTGTTGTCAATCAACTCCTTGCGAGCATGGATGGAGTCGAATCGCTCGACGGCGTCATCGTTGTTGCTGCAACCAACCGTCCGGAGATGATTGACCCTGCTTTGTTGCGTAGTGGACGATTTGAGCGTGTCTTGCACGTACCTCCGCCAGATGCAGCCGCACGAGAAGCCATCTTCGACATCCACTCAAATGGAATGCCTCTGTCCAAGTTCTCGTTGAAAGATCTCCTTTCCAATATGGACGGATTCACCGGTGCTGACATCGAAGCAGTGTGCCGAGAAGCCGCCCTCATCGCCATGCGAGAAGACAAGAAGAAGGTCGCCAAGAAACACTTCGACGAAGCCATCACACGTGTCCGTCCAACAGTGACTCCAGAGATGCTGGAGTACTATCAGAAGATGGAAACTCGGTTGACATCGGGACTCTCCAACATCAAGCGAACACGTGATTACGGATTCGGAATGGAAACGATGTAGATACGGAAACGGTCAAGGTCTTCCGTCGCTTAGGATTTTGCAAGGCGAGTTGAATGGCATCAAGTTTCGGTCATGAGATGCTTGGACGTATTGTCCAAGATAAGAAAGGTAAGGAACTTGGAAAACTCACTGACCTTGTTGTTGATGTCTCAAATGGCGCAATCACTGAACTTCTTGTTCAGTGTTCAGAGCACATTGATGCAAGTCGTCTTCCATTTCAAATGAAAGGTAATGCAGTTGCTATACCATCAAACGAAGTATCTTCATTTGGCCACGTGATTTTGCTCAAAATTTGATGAGCATTTTTCCAACAGAGTTGGACAACCTTCTAAACCGATGTTAAACCGTGTGTGTATGAACGGTGTACTAGGGAGGGGTAGAAATGACGGCCGAGCGCAGCAGAAACTTCAGGCGAATTGGACTCCAATTCGCATTCTGGGCAGTTCTTGGTTTCCTTTTACTCTCCATTCTCCAGAATTTTATCAACATTAGCCAAACGAATCAGCTGTCGGCATATGATGATGGCTGGGACGATATGTCTGCGTTTCGAGAAGACATCAATGCTATGGGTGTTGAAACGAAATCATTGGTGAGCAGCCCTCTTCTTTTGGCAGACCTTGAAGATCCACGGAATACGACCTTCGTAATCGCTGGTGTTGAGAGAGATACACTTTCACTTCCTCAATTCGATGAGGACGGTTTCATCACAATCGCAACAGAAGACGGATATTCACCGTCAGAAGTTGACGCAATCGTTGAGTTTGTTGACAGTGGGGGGACTGTTATCGTTCTGGAAGACTTTGGTTATGCTGGAAGCATCGGCGAAGCATACGGAGTTCGTTACTCAGGATACCAGCTCTATGATACAAATTATGTCGCTGAACTTGATTACAATTATATCTGGATGTGCGTACAAGCCAGTCCATGTGGAATGAATGGAACTGAACTCGATCCTTCAACGATTGAAGAACACGAGCGATGGTCTTCTGAACTCGGTGCACATCCATGTTCCGAACTTGATGGCCAATCGATGACCATAGGAGAAGCAGGAGTTTGTTCACACCATTGGGTCAGGAGTGCGGGTGATTTGGGTAGGATTGAATACAATGCAACCTACACAATGTTGCTCAACAATGTGACAGGACTTGAAATCGCTCCTGGAGTCCGAGGTGCTCTGAATGATGTGAATATTCGTTCAGTAACAAGCAACCAAGCGACTGTGGATGTTAACGGTGATGGAGAACTTTGGGTAAGCAATGAACAATCGAGCGAAACACCCGACCTATTTGGGCAATTCAACCTCTCAATCGAAGCATGTGCTTCAACAAACTGCAACCCAGATGAGGGTGGGCGTGTGTTCTTCGTTGCAGACGGTAGTGCACTGATCAATGCAATCTACGATTATGAAGGGTTCAATGCTGGTAAATATGGAGAAACGGGAAAATTCATCCCAGCAAATGATAACCGAAAATGGGCCCTTGACGTCATTGCTGAGTCGTTGATGAGCACGCTCGAAGGTGAAGAGGGGCAACCAGCAGAAAATGCCTTGGTTATTTTTGATGAAAGTCGCCATCCACAAAATGCGCTGCTTGCAGACTCATACAATACAGTCTACTTCCTCTTGGTGTATTTCACTGGAGAAGGGCTTGCAATGCTTGCTTTATTCGTTGTTCTTTTCATTACATTCGAAGCCGTTCTGCTCAAGAAGAGAGATCCAGAACCATGGCGTCATGTGTTTAGCATCATCTACTATGGATTCGGAGATGCAAATCGGTACACGTACTATGCAAAGACGGAGAAAATACGGCAGGTGTTCTTATCGAAAGTTCGTAATCAAAATGGCCTGACAGTGGAAGAATTTCATGCCATGTCTGCCAAAGAACTTGTTGGCCTCATTCAAGATCCAGTACTAGCAAAATTTGCGATTGAACCAGGAAAATATTCGTTGGAACAGTCGGTTGCTCTGGTTAAACGAATCAAAGCATGGGGGCGAAGGTGAGCAAAATGTGGACACGCAAGGCATCCTTCACGTTTACAGGTGGTATCGCCTTAATCCTGATTGGGATGATGATTTCCAACAACCAGATGATGATTCTTGGTTTGACACTCATCACCTTCATCGTTGTCAATTCATGGGTTTCAGGTCATGGTGATATCGAAGTACAACGGACCCTTTCCGCAGACAATCTGTACAAAGGGGATGATTTGTATGTCGAATTACTCGTTACGAATCGCTCGAATCGCCGTACACAGCTGTTGGATGTTTACGACAATATACCTCATGAAATGAAATTACGAAGCGGATTGAATCAAATGAGGCTCAACCTACGCCCAGGTGAGAGCGCTCGAATCCGTTACGTACTACGTTGCCCACTTCGTGGTCACTATTCGATTGGTCCAGTTTCGCTCAGAGTTCGAAATACCTTCAATCTCGGCGTTGAAGACATGTATGTTGATCATCACTCTGATATCGTCATCTTCCCTCAAATCAAGGAAGTTGAGGAGGCATTTCTTCGTTCTCGTACACCGAAAATGTACACTGGGGCAACAACACTTCGGACACCCGGACAGGGTTCAGAGTTTTACTCTCTAAGAGAGTATGTTCCTGGTGACCCGTTCAAGAACATCAACTGGAAAGCATTTGCTCGAACAGGTGACTTGATGGTCAATGAGAAGTGTCGTGATGCTGTCACAGATCTCTACATTCTTCTTGATTCAAGAGATGTTGCTCGTATTGGAACCGTCCTCAAAAATCCGCTTGAAATGGGAACAGTGAGTGCAGCCAGTCTTGCAGCATTTTTCCTCAAGCGAAGAGACAGCGTTGCTCTGGGTATTTATGGCGACGGGCTTGCGTATCTTCCACCTGATACAGGTGACAAGCAATATTTCAAAATTTTAAGTTCACTTGCTGGAGTAAAACCAGAGGGTAGTATGCCTCTTCAAGCAGTGACCAACTCGCTTAGTGGACGTTTCAGCAGAGGAAGCCCAGTGTTCGTTATTTCCTCGTGTGAAGGTGATGGGACGGTCCCTGCAGCGGTACGAGACTTGGTCGGTCGTGGTCATGAGGTCACAGTCTTGTCTCCATCAAGTATTGATTTTGAGCGTCTGGTATCTCGAATACCACGGATGTCATATGAAGTTCTCAAATTGGAGCGACAAAACCGATTAACGACACTTGCTGGTTCAGGTGCCCAAGTTATCGATTGGATGCCAGATATGGATTTGTCACAAGCCATTATGCAGGTTAGGGGGTATTAGATGGCAGGCGAAGTAGATCCACACAGCGACGTTTCCTTGATGGGTGGTCGTGCTCGAACCCTCCACCTGAAAACCTTACGAAAGCAATGGCAAATCATTACACTTCAAGTCATATCAACCATCGCACTTGTTTGGATGTATCTTGAGGTCGTTTCCACATATGTTGTCGGTAGTATTGACCACACAATGCTCTTCGAATCAATGGAATCATTGGTTGGTGAAGTCCCGATTGGGGATTGGTTGATTGGTTCAGGACGAACTGGGCTGTCACGATTCTATGTTCCTATTGTGTTAGGTCTTGGACTTGGTGGCTCGATGGCATTCCTCGCATTCCAATCACCAAAAGTTCAGCAACGCATTAAACTTGGATTCATTGTTACTCTGATGCTCCTTCTTATCGGACGACTTGTACTCACTTGGATTCCTTCAATGCTGTTCTCATTTGACCTACGAGCTCCAACTGAGAGTGAATTAAAGACTCTTGAATGGCCGTTGTTGATGATTCTTTCATTGATGATTCTGTTCATTTATCTCTTGCCTGTCATCATGGGTACTCGAGGGATTTGGGGGCTTTCACGTCGTTCAATCGGTTGGGCTATCGGATTTACGTTGCTCTTTTTGGGTATACATGCAATACTTACGTTCCCACTTATCAAATCGCAACTTGGTGATTGGGGTTCGAATTTAATTTCTCTAGAATCGCAAATTAGTGACCCTACAGTGGGTATTTTTGGGTTTGACTTGGTTACTCCAGAACAGTTCTCTCTCATTCTTATCGCTGTCCTCATTATGGTGTTCCAAGAATCAGGGTTTGGCGTCATTCGGTATCTTGAGTATGCTTACCGTCTTCCAGAATCCTGCAAAAGAGATCCTGAGTATGTACGTCAGATGGACAATGTCCTCAATGGTCATCTGCGACATACCGCCGGCTTCCTAACAATCACAGGTCTTGTTACGATGATTGCCTTAGGATTCCACAGTGTTCTTCTCGAGGTGGTTCGAACATCGACGGGCAGCCAATGGGCTGCACAAGTATCTGAATCGATCGAACTTTCCTTGACCTATGGGTTGGTCATTTCTGCTCTTCTCTTCCTAAGTTTGGTTGCTCTATTGCGGTTCTTCGTTCCATGGCAGAGAGTTTGGGGTCTTATTGAATCGATAACGAACAATACACCAGAACCTGCTAAAGAAAAGGAATTCTAATCACGTTCGGGTTCGCTTTAATTGAATCATTCTTCCTATGAGTTCGTTGAGAATCAACATGATCAAAACAAGGCCTATTGATGCTAGCCACTGATACAGCATTCCATCGATGTTTGACCACGCATATTGGTTAACAAAAAGGAATCCTACAATGGACAAAAGAAAAATCAGTTTCTCAATATAAATTGGATATGAGCTGCCTTTGGATTCATTTCTCAGTAGAAGAGTTTCTACCATTTGTTCACCTCAGAATTCCAATTCAGAGAGTTGGTCATGCAAAGCATCGAGTCGAGGGTCTCGTTTTACTTCTTTAATTTCAGGCACCCTTCGTCCTCGTTCTGCATCCAAACGTGCTAATTCAGCTTCAAGATCTGCCCGGTCCTCATGCATAGGTGTTGCTTGGATTTCTTCGTGTACAGTTTCAGTAGGTTCTGAATCGATAGGTGCTGGCATCTCTTCCCACTCATCCGTAAGCTCTGCTGCTTCTGGTTCGGAATCAAGAGATACGCTTTCTTCTACAATCAGACTTGGCTGAATGTTTTCCATCATATCTTCCATTACAGGCGTTCGTTGACCGACAGGAATCGAGGTACGTTCAAACGGTAGGAAACCATCTCTTTGGAAATCCCACATTGCTCCACGAGGAATTCCACGGGTCAATCCGGAGGCATCGATCTGGGTCAGAAGTTCTTCAAGAACTTGAGCCGTTTGTTCAAGTGCTATCGCTTCTCCAGCATCTCTCTGGTCTGCTTCCAGATAAATATCGTCAAGAGCAACTCGTATAAGTCGTCGAGTTTCGACTGCAACGCTTGGTAACGCCTCAGGGCGCATGCAGTTCATCCGTAATGCTTCAATTTCTTCTGGAGGAGCACCAAGGTTTCCAAGTTGATCCAGTACGTTACGCATGCGTCGCAACATGGTGATTGATCGATCATAATCTTCGAGGATCCCTTCCAAATCAATAATGAGATGGCCAACCGTTTCTCCGAGTTGATTTTCCAAACGTTGCTGCACAGACCATCGAGCTAATCCACGAACTGCACCAGCGGTCTGTGGTACTTGACGTTCAAGCAGTGTCATCACCTCACTGCTGAGTAAATGACGAGGTGTGGCGGCGATATGGTCGACAGTTGACTGAACAATCTGTAAAGCTCGCTCGACTGCACGGTCGAGTAGGACCAC
>JAYXXD010000062.1:0-8447 GCA_036019775.1 Thermoplasmatota archaeon | reverse complement strand
GTCGCGACTACACCATAGCAGCCCACATGCTTACAGACATAGGAACAGGCAGTGTTCGCCTCATGACCAATAATCCCGACAAAGTCGAACAACTGGAAAAGCACGGAATAAAAGTCATTGACAGAGTCTCTCACAAAGCTGGACTTTGCTCTGAGAATAGAGATTACCTGCGAACAAAAGCGTTGCGAATGCGCCACATTCTGCCAATCTGAGGATGATGCAAATGGGAGAAGTCATTTTGACAGCAGAGCGCCTCACCCAAACAGAGGCGAAGCGAGTGAGCAAAGATTTGATCGGAGAACTCGCACCTGAGTTTACACTTACTGATGACTCAGGTAACGTTTTTGACAGCAAATCGCTCAATGATTCTTGGAGAATTTTGTTCTTCTACGCAAAAGACGGTTCGCCGACATGCAAGCGTGGTTGCCTCACATTCAAGGAACAACACGATTTGTTTGTCTCAGCAGGTTGCAAGGTCGTTGGAATTGGAGAAGGTACAAGTGAATCTCATGCTAAATTCAAGAAAGAGATTGGAGGGTTGCCGTTTCCACTTCTTGCAGATCCCGACCGAGCTGTTGCGGATAAGTTCCTCGTCCCAGTCCATCTCGGAATGTTTCCTGCGAAATCCAGTTTCTTGATTGGACCGGACAATCGTATTCACCATGTTTACGACTGGTTGTTCCGCCCACGTCGACACGTTGCCCGAATTCTCAAAAGCCTCTCATCTGTTACCGGGGGATCAGATTAATGTGGGACAGCCTTCTCAACGAAGCTGGCCTGACCGAGCGAGAAGTGCGCTCTATCATGGTACTCGGAAACAATCCCAACATGCGTGCAAGCGAACTTGCAAAAGAATTGCAAACAACAAGGCTTGATGCCTACAACAGCCTCTCCCGTCTTCAAGAAATGGGCATCGTCACTGCGACTGCAGATCGCCCCATGCTGTTTTCAAGTCTCCGCGTAGACGAAGCATTGCAGCACATCATCGAGATGCGACGACGACAACTCGACAACTTGGAAGAAGGTTTCAATGAGCTATCCAAAGGCGTTACTGAAACAAATGCATCCTACGAAGCAAACCGCCGCCAACGTGATGAACCACGTTTCGCAGTACTCAAAGAGCGGAGTCACATTTATCGTAGACTCGAGCGAATGGCAGAAGAGGCTGAAGAGCGGCTCGTTTTGCTGCTTGGACGATATGGTATTCTGCACCTCTGTAGAAGTGAGGCTCTTGAAACAATAAATACAATTGCAGAAAAGGGAGTTGTCGTCCAAGTCATCGCACAACTCGACCGTCGAACAACACGGTTCTTCCAGAAGCTCCATGATTCGATTGAAATCAAACATTCAGACGACCTCGACTCACAAGGATTCTTGCAAGACTGTACACATGTCGTTCAATTCCTCAACATCGAAGAAAATCCTGTGGGTCGTGGAAAAGAGGATGCTGCGCTCGTCATTGAAAGTGAACCATTTGCAAAAGCACAAGAGAATCTAATCGATACGATTTGGGAAGATGCGGTTCAATTCGAAGTTGCTGAGGCTCGATTTTCAAAAGGACGTATTCATGACCCGCTCAGACTTACCATTGGTGAGGGCTCCTTCCTTGATTCGCTGGTAGGTGCACTTGGAGTCGACGATCTACCTGAACATGATACACCATTCGACCCCGATGCTTTTCTCGCTGCGGGCACAGAAGTCAATCAGGCTCGCCAAGAATTGACCAAGGGCCGACTCTCAAATCTCAAAATCCTTGGAATTGATCTAGCGCGAATGTTGCGCCAGGTCGGAAATCGAGTAGGACATGAACTAGCGTTCTCGCTTCGTTCTATCGATAACCACGTAGAATTCCTCGATGAGATGATGGATTGGTGGGAATTTGCTGGTCTTGGTCGACTGGAGTATGGCATTGACCCTGTTTTCCACGTTCAGGTCGGACTCGACCACCCTCCAAGTGAAGATCCTGATGTGCTTCCGATGTGGGAACTGGACGATGGAATTATCGAAGGGGCTTTGATGACCCGATTCCCGAAAGATGGCAACGTTAACGTTCGCAGATACGATGGGACTGGCGAACCAGATGACCTCTGGCGCTATCATATCATCATGAACAATGAAGAACAGGTAGTTGAACAGTCATCATGATGGAACTTGGTCTGAACGAAACTACTGCCCTTGTTGTGCTCACTTACGTAACCATTGCATGGCTGAAAACTGTTTCATCTGGAAACGTTACAGTGATGGACGTATTGTGGGGAATGGGGTTCGTTTTCATTGCATGGACTCGAATTCTTCTGACCGATTCGTACAATTTGGCTGCAATAATTTGTCTCATTTGTGTGACCGTCTGGGGGCTTCGATTAGGAATAGTGCTGCATTATCGTACCAAAAAGAGAGGTGAGGACCCACGATACGTTCGAATGAGAGAATCCGCAGGAAAGAATTGGTGGTGGATCAGTTTCCTTCAGGTTTTTCTTCTTCAAGGAGTTCTTCTCCTCATCATTGCGCTCCCAATCTTTTCTCTTATTCCTGAAAAATCAACACCCATTGAATGGAATTTAACGACAATTTCGTTGTCAATTCTCTGCATGATTGTATTTCTTCTCGGCCTCTTGCTTGAACATAAAGCCGACATGGAATTGAAAAAATATCGTGAAAAGTACGGTCCAGGGCATCTCAAAACGGATGGTATGTTTTCCGTTACACGACACCCAAATCATCTTGGCGAAGCCATCCTTTGGTGGTCGATTGGTGCTTTTGCAATCGTTATCAATGGCATCGATGCCTTGCCCGTTCTCATTGGACCGTTGGTTCTAACATTGCTTCTACGTTATGTGAGCGGAGTGAAGATGTCTGAAGTCGATTTGAAGGAACGCGAAGGATTTACTGAATGGGTTTCAACAACCCCTGCTTTATTCGCAAATCCCATCAAAGCACTCTTGAAGAAAAACGCCGATTGATAAATGAAAGGAGGATTTTCTAACCATGCGCCTACTCACATTTGTCCGTTTCATTCGCATGATAACGAAGAAAGGACCTGCTGATTTGGACAAGATTCAGAACATGGGATTACTCGCTGTAAAGCTCACCCAAATCTTTGCTCTACGGCCGGATTTGTTATCGGAAGAAAAGTGCCGGCAACTTCAGTCCCTCTACCAGAGGGCGAACTCAATCCCACAAGAGGACTCAATGAAATTGATTCAAGAACGAGCCCCCCCGGGCTTTCTCGATGCCTTTGAATCATTTGAAAAAGAACCGTTTGCAGCAGCAAGTATCGGCCAAGTCCACCGAGGCGTATTAAAGGATGGGAGCGAAGTTGTTGTAAAAATCATCAAAGCGGATTTTGAGAAATCCTTCCGTAAGGACGTTGCTCGAATGCGAAGATGGTTGCGTATTGGTTTGTTCCTCAACCCGCGATTACGAAAAGTCGGTAATCCCGTTGGATTGCTTCAGCACGTTGAAGATTACACACTGCGTGAACTCGATCTTCGAAACGAAATTCAAGGTGCTGAACTTCTCAAACAAAAAGCGAAGGAAGTTGAACATCAATTCCCTATGCCGTTGCTGAAGTTCCCAAAGGTTTGGCCTGAATTATCCAACCGCCATGTTCTTGTGATGGAGCACGTAAAAGCCCCGACGTTAGAGTCAAGACTGGCCGATGAGAATCTTTCGTGGGATGACTTGCTCCAACTCTTCCGTATTCACGGTGCATTCATGTTTGGAATTGGGACATTTCACGGCGATCTTCATCCAGGAAATGCCATGGTTGATAGCGACGGTCAGTTCACATTCATCGACACTGGTGCAATATCGCACGCGCCTGAATCCGTACGCTCAGCATTGTTTGGCTTTTTCTACTACCTTGCAAAGGGAGAACTTGAAGAGGCGTTTGAGGCAATGTTGACTATGGCTGATACACCTCCCACAGGAGAAGCAAAAGCAAGATACATGCGAGAGATGCATGAAACCTATGCTGGTTTCGTTGGAAAATCAGTGAGTGAAGTCAGCCTTACTCAACAAATGATGAAGACGGTACGAATTGCTGTCTTAGCAGGTTGTCGATTTGGCGAGGAAGCATTTCCAATCATTCGATCATTGATGTACATGGACGGAATGGTTCTTCGAGGACATCCAGAAGTTGACTTAATTTCCTCTATGGGACCCTATCTGGATGAATTTGCATCAATTGTTGAACTCCCTTACACAACGGATTCAAAAGGGCCTTCAAAACTCTCGAAATCCACCTTCTGGGAAGGCAATCCAAAACCATCGGATTGACTGGTGTAAAACGCCGCTTTATATGTGAAACAACGATGTTTTTACTCTATGCCTACATCAAACTCTCAACATATTGTCATCGTCGGAGCAGGTCCTGGTGGACTCGCTGCATCTCTTCTTCTTGCAAAGGCTGGCGTCAACGTTACTGTGGTTGAACGCTCCAGCAAGGTCGGTGGCCGAACAAAAGTCATTGAGAGAGACGGTTTCAAATTTGATCTCGGACCAACTTTCTTCCATTACACAGAAGTCATCGAAGAAATCTTCCAAGCGATTGGAAAGGATGCGCATAAGGAATTGAAACTCAATCAGCTCGACCTGAACTATCGACTGATTTTCGGACAAGGCGGTGAACTCGATTGTACCAGTGACCTCGATGTCATGCGCGACCGAATCGCCGTTCTCTCGGGCGAGAAGGATGCAAACGCCTTCGTTCGATATGTGGAAGACAACCGTAAGAAGCTTCACCGTGCTAAAGCATGCTTACAAGAACCATGGAATGGGCCACGAGACATATTCTCCAAGCGGGTTATGAGAGCAGCAACTGTGTTGCGACCAACACGTTCGGTAGCCAGCGATTTGATGCGCCTCTTCGATGATGATCGCCTCATGCTTGCCATGTCTTTCCAAACCAAGTATCTCGGCATGTCACCGTTTAATTGCCCGAGTTTATTCACCATTCTCGCCTTCCTTGAATACGAGTACGGTATTTTCCATCCAACCGGCGGGCTTGGATCCGTGCCTGTCCGCATGGCTGAAATTGCAGAAGAAATGGGTGTTCAGTTCCGACTTGGTGAAGCTGTTGAAGAAGTCATCATGGATGGCAAGACCGCTGTCGGTGTTCGCACAGAAAAAGGCACTCTTATGGCAGACCGTGTTATTGTTAACGCTGATTTTGCTAACGCCATGACCAGTATTGTACCAAACAAAGCCAGAAAGCGATGGACGGACAAGAAACTTGAATCAAAGAAATACTCTTGCTCAACATTCATGCTCTACCTAGGTGTTGATCGTACCTATGACCTTCCTCACCACCAAATCTACGCTTCAAAGAACTACGTCCAGAACCTGGAGGATATCGAAAAGCATCACCGACTTTCGTGGGATGATCCTTCGGTCTATGTCCAAAACGCATGCGTCACCGACCCAGGTCTCGCCCCAGAAGGCTGTGCAACAGTATACGTTCTCGTTCCTGTTTCTCATCAAACGGAAAACATCGATTGGTCCAAGGAATCCAGTAAATTCCGGGAGCGTATTCTCGATCAAATCGAAACGAAACTCGGTTACGAAAACATCCGCGATCACATCGTCACTGAAATGATGATGACTCCAGATGATTGGGGAGATCACTGTTACCGCGGTGCTGTGTTCAACCTTGCCCACGGCCTTGACCAAATGCTTTGGCGACGACCTCGTAATCGATTTGAAGATGTCAAGAACATGTATCTCGTTGGTGGAGGGACGCACCCAGGTTCAGGTTTGCCGGTTATTTTCGAAAGTGCTCGAATCAGCAGTAAACTTGTCCTTGATGACTTGGGAATCAAGCCAGATTGGAATGGTGTTGAAACGTGGTTCGAAAACGTACGCCGTTCTCCAGCTGGCCGTAAAGCTCAGAGTCGAGTTACCACCACAAAAGAAACTGGAACCCCGACAAACGCATGAGGGAGCAACGTGCGATTCGTTGCTCTCGTGCTTCTTCTGCTCTTGTCTGGTTGCCTTGAATCGAAGGTTGAAGATGGTCGTGTATTCACCGTGGAGACACTCGATCGTCCAGAAGATGCTGGCCCGATGTACTCGATGAAGGAAAATCTCAGCGAAGGACCCGTCTTGGTCCTCTTCATTGGTGTTGGATGCATCGGTTGCAAAGACTGGACAGACGACTTGCGAGAGCATCACAACGAGTGGATGTCTCAGGAACCCCCACTTCAGATTGTATCGGTTGAGCGATACCTCAATTATGAGACGAAAGAAGACGTTGCTCAGGAATTTGGTTTCAAAGATAGCAACCACTACACGCCATGGCCAATTGTTCTGCCAACTGATGAAGACTCGATTCAACGAATCGAAGATCAAGCCAACTTGAGTCAATCCATTTTCGAATACTATGGTCTTCCCGGCACACCTGCATTGTTCCTCATCGATCAAGACGGCGTCATTCAATGGGAAAGTGATACTTATTATCCGAACGATAACTCGATTGGTGAGATTGAAAAAGCGTACAGCAAGGTGATATGATGGTCGAGACAATGCTTCTGGTCGCCTTCTTTTCAGCAACCATGTGGGTTGGACCCTTCTGGATGCTAATGCTTCTTCAGCCACATGCTGAACGAACCAAGAAGTGGATGGATGGACCGTGGTTTGTTCTTGGACCGTTGGTCGCATATCTCATTGTTCTTGCAATGAATCTGGGTGCTCTGGGCGACATGATCGGAGATGGTACACTGAGCGGCGTTGTATCCGGACTTGCTGATGTACTCGGCACAGACGACGGTGCTGTTCTGGCTTGGACACACTTTGTGATTGGTGACATCATCGTGACTCGATGGATTTGGAAGCGTAGTGTTGAGACAGAAATCAACAAAACGGCTGCACAAGTCGCTATCCTGTTCGGCGTCATGCTCATGCCAGTTGGACTCGCTATCCACTTTATCAGCATGCAAATGAACAAGGAAAACAACACGCATTGATAACTGAAAGAATTGGGGTTGAAACATGAACAGTACAGATACGATTGAAAATGCATTCCTTGAATGTGAAGAGATCTGTCGTCGTGCATCATCAACATTCTTTGCGAGTTTCTCTGCGCTTCCGCTCCAAAAGCGACGTGCTGTCCATGCAGTCTATGCACTATGCCGCTACCTCGACGATATCGCTGATGGAGACTCTCGACCGTTCGTTCAAGAATCCGAAGCCCTCAACAAACTCGTTGATGAACGTGATGAACTTCTTCAGGACATCCACCAAACGGCCATGAATAACGCTCCTGAAGAACATCGCTACCGTTTGATGGCACTTGTTGATGCCAAGGAACGACTAACTCGATTGTTTTCGGGTGACGAATCCGCAACCCAAGATGAGGCCATTTTCATCGCCATTAATGAGGTATTCAAGCAGTTTCCAGTTCGTCTGACAGACTTTGAAACCATCATCGAAGGAATGGAAGACGATCTGTTCGAAGTTCGTCACAAAACTTGGGATGAAGTCCGCGCTTACTGCTACAAGGTAGCTTCAGCAGTTGGACTCGTACTAATCGAGATTTACGGATGCGAAGATGCTGGAGCAAGGATTCATGCCATCGACATGGGCATCCAACTGCAATTGATCAATATCCTTCGAGACGTCTCAGAAGATTACCGAAGTGGCCGAATCTACCTTCCAATAAATGCATTAAGTGAATACAACATTGAAACTTCCGAACTTGGAAACACTGAATTCGGAACCAACCACCGCTGGAAGTCGTTTGTTCAGGAATACATCGAAATTGTTCGTAGACACCAAGAATCTGCTCAACATTTATTCGAATATCTTGATTCAAAGGCTCGATTGCAACCACAACTTATGTGTGAGGCATATGACGCTATATTCAACGAAATTGTACGCCGCTCAGGAGATGTATTCAGCAAAAGACCGAGCCTCTCCAAGTGGAGAAAAATCCGCCTTGCAGCCAAACTTTCTCTACGACGTTTGCGGGCTCGATGGTCATAATCGTTTGACCGTTGAAGCAATGCATTGAAACGCTCATGGCCATTCGACGCATCATGGACGAGGTACTACCAGTATCTGTGACAGTTCTTCTTCCCACTCGAAATGAGGAGGAGGCCCTCGGAGCGACTGTCGATGCAATCCCTCGAGGATGGTGTGAATCCCTCGAAATCATGATTGTCGATGGTTCATCTACCGACAAAACTCGAGAAATTGCATTGGAAAAAGACGTTCGTGTACATCTTGAACCTCGAAAAGGGTATGGAAGAGCCTATCGTACTGGTTTTGTTGTCGCCTCAAACGACATCATCGTCACCATGGATGCAGATTGTACGTATCCTGCTGAATTGATTCCACAATTGGTAAAGCGACTCCTTGATGATGATCTTGACTTCATTACTTGCGACCGTTTAAGTATGGCAGAAGATGGATCTATGTCAGGACTGCATGGATTTGGAAATTGGGTACTT
>JAYXXD010000061.1:0-8454 GCA_036019775.1 Thermoplasmatota archaeon | reverse complement strand
TTCGAGACCACCTTCTCCTCCATGGCGCATTCTATAGGAAACAGGATCGCCTCCATCTCGGGCCGTAACCATACCATTGACCATCGAACGTTGGAAGGACCAAGTTCGGTCCATACCCTCCGTTGTGAGGAGTTCGGTGTGGAGGTGTTCATCAGACCAGCCACATGCAACAGAGATAATGCGATCATCGTCGTTTGCAGACGCATGAATGCTTTGCAGCATATCCAATTTTGTCTGAAGATCCGTGTTTCGGACATCCTTCTTTGGCCGCCAATGAATCTCGTCCTGAAGGACCGGAATCTCAGCAAGTTGAATTGGTTTTGAACCGCTTGGTCGTCGAGCCGCAACTGCTCGAGCAAGTTTGACAGTTGATTCAATTTCATTTGGAATATTGGAGATATCAGTTGTGGAATGAACTCCCCAGGCCCCATCAGCCAGAATGCGGAGTGTTGCTCCGATTTCTTGACCCGGAATCGCATGTTCCAACTGACCATCCTTCAGTCGAACGGAGGAGGTTGTCTCTGCCATCAGACGTATCTCTGCGTAGGTTGCACCGAAGTCCATTGCTTGTTCAAGGGCATTGTTCATTCGAGTTCGGTCGAGATATTTGGTCGGCCGACCGTGGTCCGGTGCACTCTGAGATTGGATGACCATGATTAGCCTTAGACTGGGTGGTGTTTGAAGTCTTTGCCATGCTTACTGTTCCCATTTGGTCCAAGACTGTAACCTTTGAATTAAGAACGTCCTGTTCAATATGGTCACTATGAGCGGAGAACCCAATTCAAATTGCGACCCGCTTTTTGGGCGGGTCGATGCGCTCCTTGAGCAGTTGACGAAATCAAAATCGTTGCACATTTTGATGATTCTTGATCAAAAAAACCAGCCACTTCGCTTCTCTGAAATTAAAGATCGAGTTGATGCATCATCAACCACAGTTTCTCGCCGACTTGGTGAACTGATTGAGTTTGACCTCGTTGAGCGCACCAAGACGAGTGAAGAATCCAAGACGCATGAATATGCGATTTCTGAATATGGGAAACAACTGAGTCCGATTATGCATTCATTCTATGACTGGGTGAAGCGAAAGGATTCGGCTTGAATCTATTGAGAACTACTCACATCCGCTAGGAGGATATGACCAATCAAGGATGCTTCAATTCGGCTTGCATCGATGTTTTCATCAAGTGAAATTCCGAGCTTCTTTGCCCCTTCGAGATTAATCTCCAAGGTATCTGAAGTCTTGGAAAGGCCGAGCCCGTAAAGAAGTTCGTTGGCTTCTTGATCAATGGTTTCTGAATTCATCGATGTTGTTTGATCAGGAATATGGAGCAACCATCCAGATGTTGACTTGTTTTGTAAACCGGCTCGCTTGAAGGCTTCCGATACGTTGTGCGTACCAGCTAAAACTCGCAAGAACTCAGCATCAAGGGTTCGTGCTTGCGCAGTTCCTCGTTCGGTGTTTCGGTTGCTGACCGTCGTTGCTGTCCACAATTGTCGTGACGTTTGAGCGACATCAGAGCGGCAAAAGACCCAGCGTTGATTGGGAACAATCTCTTGGAAGGATTGCACAAAGGATTTCAATTCCAACGGCTCATTGCTTGTCCAAGACCAACAGGGAAACGTCTCCCACATTGCGACACCCTGCATCGACATGCCTCATCAACTCTACGCCAAATCTTCGCCTTCGAGAGGCATATCGTCGCTTCGTTTCTTGACCGGAACAGTTCCACGTTCTCGCTGAACGACTTTCTTGACTTCTGTCATGATGTTGTTGACCAACTTTGGACCCCAGCCTCTCCACGAAGCGACTTTTTGCTGGTCGTTATGAGTCATAGCAAGTACGTCTTTCGGTGTTCGAATTCCAATGGAGGCGAGCGAACGAGCACGCTGCCGGCCAACATGACGGATTTTGACGAGATTCAACAAATCCGATTTGCAACCGTGCCGAACACGTTGACGAAGCGTGTCCAATTCGGAGGACAATTGAGCGAGAACAGGCATGTGCTCATCGGCAAAAACGTCGTCATTGAGGAGGATTTCACGACCTGCATACAACAACCAATCCATCAAATCGACACGGTGATGGACATCTCCTGGGGAGACATCAAGCTGCTTCTCTATCTCTCGCATAGTTTCTTCTTCAAACCAGTGCTCAAGGCACCATGCAGATTTGACGAGGCCAAGATGTCGTTCTTCGTATGGGATGTCGTAAAGGAGTTCATCTTCGACAGAAGCAGCCTTGAGTTGCAGATCTGAACCGATGGTTAAATCGGCAGTTTTGGCCCATAGTGAGGCGAAATCAGGTGTGCTACAAGCTAAATGCGTCAATCCAAAGTTACTCACGGGGCCATCCTGTCGAACCAACCGACGGACAGCACGACGCATTCCGGTTCGCAGGATAGAGGCAGAGAGAGGATCGAGATACAATTGTGCAACACGCTCACCGATTGGTGTCGCTTCGTATTTCATCGATGGAGGTTCGCTCGATGCATCACTCCATCCTCCGACATTGTTGAGAGACGAGGCGGAGACAAATCCAAGGGAAGGTGTGCCATGTGAGGAAGGAGACGCCTTGCTTTGTCGTTGCTCATGCAAGGAGACACCTCCCGATTCTTGGGCAACGTTGACCCAAACTGGAACCTCATCATCCCACGTTTCATCGTCATCGATGACCTTGTCTTGACGCCGAGCCTCGTAACTCTCATCCACACCCAAACGTCGCAAGAAGCGTTCCTCAACCAACCAATCAAGCATCGAATCAAGTCGTTCTTGAAGTTGGTTGGTCGGCATGGTGGTTCCAAGGAAGGTGGCATCAAAGAACGAGCCAATGGAATCTCGATGAAGCAACCCTCCTGTTGCAACACAAGACAAGAGATGCATACGCATTGCTGGTTCTGCTGAAAGTTTGGAGGAAATGTCCTCAATAGGTCCGAAAAAGTAGCGTTCACTCACCTCATCGGCGACCTGCCAACCGTCAGTTCCTTTGCAAAGCACCCATGCTTCTCCAACAGGGTCGTATCGTGGACGACCGGCTCGACCAAGCATTTGGTGCACTTCCATGACAGGGAGTGGTCTGCTCATGCCGTCATCCCAACGTTTGATGTCTCGAACCAAGACCCGTCGAGCTGGAAGATTCACACCTGCAGCAAGCGTTGGCGTTGCACACAAGGCAAGAAGAAGACCTTGTTTGAAAGCCGATTCAATGCTTTGACGTTGGCGATGTGTGAGTCCTGCGTGGTGGAAGGCTACCCCTCCGCGAATGCAGTTTGCGAGCAACTCGCCCATACTTGTTTGCGAGCGTCCTTCGAGTGATTCAGCAACTTGTTCCAGTTCAAGCAAGCGTTCTGGCTGTTCCTTTGCAAATCGTTTTTTGACTCGTTCTGAAAGTTTCTTAGCCTCAGATTGAGCGCTACGCCGAGTTCCAACAAAAACGAGAACTTGACCTCCTTGTTCGATTGTATCTTGGACAACGATCCATGCAGGGTGGCTTAACGGACCTTCGAGATGTCGGGGCGGGGACAAATTATTCTGGCTTGAATCAATAGACGAAGACTGAATTTTGCGTGGTTCCAAATGACGATCATGCAATGTTGCGTATTCAAGATCGACTGGTCTCCAATTTGATTGAACCAAGGTCGCATCAAGCCATTTGGCGAGAATTTCACAATTTCCAACCGTAGCTGAAAGTGCAATAACCTGCGCATTCGGTCGCAAGATCCGTAATCGAGTAAGATTGATTTCAAGCGTTGGCCCCCGACTTGCATCGTGCAACAAATGGAATTCATCAGCAACCACAACCGATACATTGCTCATCAGTTCTGAACGGCTACGCATTAAAGAATCGAGTTTCTCTGATGTACAAATCAAAATATCGGAGTCATCAATGTTCTTCGCTTCAGAAGTCGCGTCGCCAATGCCGAGACCAATTTTTAATCCAAGGTGTTGACCGATTTCTTTGAGCTCCTCAAATTTCTCGCTTGCGAGTGCCTTGAGTGGAACGATATAGACTGCTCGTGATCCAGGGTTAAGGTTCAGGAGTTGATTCAATATCGCTATGTAAGCAACAAGTGACTTACCAGAAGCAGTTGGAATTGCAAGCAATATGTTGTCTTCATTGAACAAGGGTTTCATCGCCTCAAATTGGGGCGGGTGAAGGTTTACAATGCCCCATTCCGACCCAAAGAATTGGATGGCTTTTGGAGGCAAGGAAAGGTTCTGAATCGACCTGTCTCCCTCGCCCATAACCGTAGGTTACGCCAACGGCTGAAAAGGAATGCGCTTGAACTTCGATGCCGACACCGCTAAGACCCTCCTCTCTTTACAGGGTTCATGGACGAACAGAGTGAACTCCTGATTGAACAACGCCTATCAGTGTTTTCAGATGAACCCGATTTGAACGATTGGTTCGAAGTTATGTGTGGAGCAGCGATGGCTGTTCTTGGACTGTTTCATCTTGTTACACCTGGTGAATTGGTAGACCCTGACCTGATGCGATGGTTTGCCGCAGCTGTTGTAGCTGCAGGTGCTGTCTGGGCTGGACACGGGTTGAAGGATATGGCAGTGAAGGAAATGCGACGTTCTGCAGCAATGATGGAATTGAGTTCCTCATCATCACCGAGCGGTACTGTTGATCATGGACTCATTCGAGATGTTCTTCTGAATCCTGATGCCTACAAAGAATTCCTAACTCAAGCTTACGAAGAAGCATGGGAAGATGGAATCATTACAGAAGAAGAATTGGCTGATTTGAAGCGATTCCAAAGTGCATTGGGTATCAGCGATGAAGATGCTGAGAGTATCTCAAAGAAGGCAAAGAAGTCGTCATCAGAAGAGTGAAGTCCAAATTGAACTTGTCTTCGCGTAAGATTCTCCCAACTTTCTCGCTTTTCTTCTTCGGTTTTCCTCATTCAAAACAACAGCAGAGCAAAACAGAAATGCGATTCCTGATATAATTCCTGAAGAAGGTATGAGTCCTTGTGCTCCACGCAATGCGGTAAATGAAGGTGAATCACCTTCGTCGAATTGAGCGGAATATTCAACTTGTAAATCAAGCAAATCCAATGCACAATCGCACAGTGTAATGGTTATCCGATCGGGAAACAGTGAGGACTGCAAGAGCCTCCAAGAATTATCATCAATTCCTGCGGGCCGTGTTGCCCACGCTGGCGTTGATATGGAGCCATAGGGCGAAGTATCAATCATTGCCGTATCGATGTGGTGAATGGAGTTTGTTGGCTTTTCATCAACAACCAGAAGTGCTTCGAGCATCATCAAATCGAGAAGGAGTACTCGCATAGCAAGAATCGAGAACTTGACAATCTGCTCGTCCAGACCATCGACGAGACGACCGGTACTCGCTTCAGCAATCTGATTGAAGATGAGTTGATCGAGTCTTATCTCATCAATTCCATTGACCAGTAATTGCCACCTTCCATCTTCCCTTTGATATGCAGAATTTATCTCGAGCCAGAGTCGTAACGATTCTCCATTTCGGATTCCAAATGTTGCTCCAACATGGTCAATCATTGTTGCTTCTGGCGTTGCAGGACTTGAAACATCCCACAATTGCTGAACTCGTTGTTCAATGAGTTGGTCCAAAGTCCATTCAGAATCGGATTGCATTTCGTCTGCCATAGTCCACAAGGGGCTTACAACTCCACTCAGGAAAAGGAGAGCAATTGATGGGGCAAATACAAACTTTCGCAAGCCTTGTGATGTTGATGCTCGGTAGAATTGCGAAGCAAAAAAGATGATGATTCCGGTGATAGGGAAGATGAGAACACCTCCTTGAGGTTGAAGTTCAGTTTCTTCGCTCGTTGAAAAGTCAAAAAATTGGGAATTATATTCGACGTTTCCTTCAAATTCCGAAGATGTTGTAGGACCCGAACTTTCAACCGCATAAACACCGCTCCAAATGTAGGGCTGGAATCTGTCAGCCTGCCCATTTAAGCAAAACACATAGTCGCCTGGGTCAAGTGCTCGCCATCGATAATTTGTGGTGAACTCATCCCCCTCAGCCTTGGTGACGATTTCTGGTGCTGCAACTTGCATACCTCCTGCAGTCCTTAATCGATGTATTCCATTACTTTGTTGAAGTTCAAGTGGAACATCTTCCCATTGGATGAGGATTCGCATAATTTCATTGGATTGGACATTAAATGACCAACAGTCTGAATCATCTCCAACAAGTGCGCCATAGTGAACATCTTCAAGTGACACGGATTTTGGTTGTAGAGAACTTGTTGGCTCATCAACATCTTTCGCTGCAACATTTTCCGACCACTCGATATTTAATTCAATAAATGAAGCGCCACGGAGATGCAATTCCCAGGTCGAAGGACGGTCAACGGTGAAAACGATTCGTGCTCGAACAACCTCGCCTGGCCACAAGAGTCTTCCTTCGTCGAGGTTAAGTGGTTCATCGATCCATCGATGACCCGCTTCTCCACCTGAAACAGGGACGCTTGATTGCTCAGAATTCAGCGTTGTCACGCTTTTTCCGATAATGAGTTTCACTTCCATCTCGGGTGTGTAGAGGCCGACAACATCGCCTTGAACTCTCAAATCAATGAACAATTCATCAATACTTTCAGGCAAAACAGCGAGTTCGTTTTGCGAAGGAATCATCTCAAATTCGAGTGCAACAGATTCTGTCATCAATGGATTAGCTTGAACCGAGCCGGAAACGATTTCCTCGCCTATAGGGACAGATGTCAACCGACAATCATCATCGGATTCACACGAAAAATACAGCGTTCCACCCGATTCTCCGTCATTGAGTACTGCACTGGCAGGAACAAGCATCATACAAAACAAAACGAGGATGGCAATGCATCGGTGTTTTGTTTGCATGGATTGACCTCATTCTTCCGAGATATGATGACTTGTTTAGTTTGTTTCCTGCATGTTTGGCACATCAGTAAGAATTGTCGAGCAGATTCGACATCGAAAACGGCCGTTTGCTTTGCGCTTCCGAGGATATTTTTTGTCGCAGGTCACACATACCCACAACCATGTTGCAGACCTCTTCCGTAGGAATTGCGTGAATTCTCGCCCACGGTCGGAACCATACGATGGCCATTTGTCTTCCAACCGGCGGAATTCAGAATCGTGGAACCGATTCCCCAACGCGTGAAGGTACTCATGGTACAAAACGAACCGAGCGTAATCCTCCCAGTTTTCGCTTAACAACTGTGGGTGGAGATCAATCGTTTCAACATCTTCTGTTTTCAATTCCACTGCATTCCTGCCAACTCGAAAGCGTGTAACACCGTGTCGTTGGGTTGCATTTTTTTTCAAAACGGCCAATGGAATTCCTTGGAGGGATTCGAGATGCTCTTTATCCCAATGCCCCATCGATACCATTTGAGAAAGAACGTATTCTTTTAGTTCAAAGAGAACTTCTTTCTGCTCCGTTGAAGCCTTCGCCATGTCAGTTCCTCAATTCCACCGGTGATAAGCGGGGTGTCCTTCTTTGACCGCCACAAACAATCCTTTTCCACTTGCGCATACTTTGCCATTCGCAACAAGCTCCATTCGAACATGAACCCTATCTTCACCAATTTCTTCAGGAAATGCTTCAATGTGTAGCTCAGCTCCTAGAGGGGTTGGTCTTCGTAACGAGACTGAGTATGATGCAGTGACAGTGCAAGGTGGTTCCTCAAGTCCGTGTTCATCCATAAGCGCAATTGCTGCGGTCCAATTTCCGTGACAATCAAGCAACGTACCGATAATGCCTCCATTCACCATTCCTGGAAAGGCTTGGTGTTCATCAGAAGGTGTAAATTTCAAACCCAATCCGCCTTCTATTCGAAATGAGTTGATTTGCAATCCTCGTTCATTTGCGGGCCCACAGCCAAAACAGATCGAATTTGGTGCATGCTCACGTTGAACACTCTTTTCCATACCCATGGCTTGAGCAAGCGGCCCTTAGAGTATCGCCTATGGCTTTCGCTCAATGGTTCCGAAATCCAAGGCTTTCGGAGGCCTTTTTGTTTGCAGGACTTTGGATTACTCCCGATTCTTTAGAAATCGAAGGAAATGATCCATGTGTTTCCGATATTTACTTCGGAAACCCGGTGGTATGACAGCCTCGTATTGACCAGTACGGTTGTTCCACTCATGGTGACGTGGCCAGTTTTGGATTTCCCTCAGCATCGATTGGTTTTTCTTATCGATTGCATCTTGAGACTCACAACATGGTTTGTGCACCTTGGGAGGGTTGTTGATAACCGTTGCATCTGTGCGATGAACTTCAGTCTGTTCCGTCTTGTAGTCGCGTGGAACTTGGGCCTCTCGTACGCCAATTTTTTTGCCGTTTTCATCGATTGCCTTTGTGACCTTGTTTGCATTAGCGTCTGTACCAATGTCATTTCCTTCCTGTTTCTTGTCACCTGCGTTCGTGTTCCCCTCCTCCTTCTTGTCGTCCACATCCACTTGCTTATCTTTCAAGTC
>JAYXXD010000060.1:0-8685 GCA_036019775.1 Thermoplasmatota archaeon | reverse complement strand
ATTGCAGGAATTCATTGGTGCCATGGCCTGTTTGATAGGGCCTTCCTTCCACCTTTACCGGTCATGGGCGTGGTACGAAAACGGGAGTTGGAAACACACCAATCACGACTTGATATGGATGCATACGAACGCCATGTTACACGTCTCGCCTACAAGCAAGAACGACCATTCGTCATCGTTGGTGCAGGATTTGCTGGAGCTCGAGCAGCACAGATTCTCACCAACTACGACTACGACGTCCTTGTTTTCGACAAAGGAACCATTCCAGGAGGTCGATCGTCAACCAAGCGTCGTGAGACTGGAGCATACAATCACGGTTGTGATGCCCTTGATGGAGAAATCTATGCCGACTTGTCAATCAAAGAAATGCTCGAGGGCACCGATGTGTGTTGCGATACTCGAATTACTTCTATCGAACCAAATCCAGAGTATGTTCTTCTTGAAGATGAGAAAGGATTCACATGGGAAGCAGAAGCTGTTCTCCTAACATGCCCAATTCCACAATTACACGCACTCTTACCGGACCGTGCACCAACTGAATGGGAGGAGCATCCTTACATCTCAAATTGGACATTGATTTGTACGGGAACAAGTCCAGTTACGAACGAATTACTTCGCTATAAGTCAGATTCTATAGAATTGATGCGGAACGGAATTGACGATGGAAATTCCAAAGTTCTCATCGTCCAAATGGCAAATGAATGGAGTAAAGAACATCTTGAGAAATCCAGAGATGAGATAACTGAATTGATTCGTCAAGAGCTTCAATCCGTGAGTCAAGAGTGGTTGGAAACGGCTGCATTCCATGCTCATCGTTGGAGATTCTCTCGACCGATGATTCAACCTCAACCCTACGAAGAGGATCGACTCACGTTCGCTGGAGATGCTTGGGCAGAACCAATTGGGACTGTGGAAGCTGCGATACAATCAGCAGAACAAGCAGCACTTGCGTTGATTTGGAAACTTCATTATGCGAAGAAGCAAGAACCCATTTCGATGCAAACGACACTGTTCTAGAGCGGGTTGTTCGGATAGACGTCCCACGGCTTCGAACCTCGTTTCCTGAACATAGATTTGCGCATGGCTTTCAATATCTGCCAAGCAAATTTGAACAACCGCTTTATTGATTGAAACGGATGAAAAAGATACCAAAGTGGATTCTTCCAAGCACGTAATGGGTATCGTAATTGACGGAGGATACCAACCGGAATGTCTTCATTGACACCGTACTTCATTGGTCTTCGATTTTTGGGCATGAAATACGTTCCAAACAATTGATCCCATATTGGAAGAAAGGTCGAATAATTTGTCCAAATGGCATCGCGTTCATTCGTGTGATGCCAGTGATGAAACTCAGGAGTGATGATGAGTCGATGCAACCATCTCAATCGCCATCGAACGTTGGCATGTAAAAACAATCCAAGAATCAATTGGGCCGCTGCAAGAGCACCTGTTAATTCAAAGGAAAATCCTGCTGCAATTAAGAAAACAAACGCTGGTGCAAGAATTGTCCCGTCCAATGGATGACCTCTGAATCCACTTGCCCAATCCAAATGTTCGGTTGAGTGATGGATTGCATGAAACTTCCACAATACAGGTATTTCGTGATAAAATCGATGCGTCCAATACACAAGCATGTCGAACAATAAGATGCCAATAATCGGCATGTATTGTTGAGGAATTTGCTCCACATATGGTCGAACAAGGAGCCCTGGAATCCATGCTAGGCTGAGTATACCGACAACGATCGCAACAAATCCTGTTAGGAATCCAAGTAAGGGTGAAGCCAATGCATAACCTACGTCTGTGTCGAGATGAGGGCGACGTATTTTCTGCCCTTTGTGTCGAGGAAACAGTTTTTCAAACGGCACGACCAGTACAAAAAGCAAGAGAACCACAAAAATTCCCTCAAGTGATATGAGTAGAGCTACAGCAATAAAGAGCAAAGTCATGATTCTGAGAATCATTGAAAAAAGACGAGTTTTGAACCCTATCTTCTCCTCCATATCATGACCACTTGATGAGGAAGTAATTGAGATGTTCTGTTCTTGAGCCGTTACGAGAGGTGATAAACCTCAACGTACTGGTATAGTCATGGCATTTATGGCGTGTTCAACATGTCTCAGCATTCGAATCTATCCATATATGGGGTTCATGACTGGGCAGCAATATCAATGTCAGGATTGTGAAACCATCTCACCTATTGTGATTGAATTTGATACTGAAGAAGACTTCAACGCATTTCTTGAAGCGCGGCTCTCTGATGAGGAAGAATGAAATTAACTCGTATGGCCTTTTTTTGACCGAATCTTCATATGTGAAGAGACTGGATTTCATCATGGATGGGATGCATATGATTGAGCGTAAGCAGGATGCACTAAATGGAGCAATGCTCCGAGCACTAATGGCCGAGCACCTTCGTGAAGAGAGGGAAAAAGTTCAGCATGAACCCATTCAAGACCCATCCTTCTCTGCACTTGCATCACGCATTGTTGACGATGTTCGAAATGCTACAACTCACAAATCTGCGGCTTCAAATTTGCTTTCTGAAATCGGTCTTGAAACGCCCAGAAAGTCAATTGATCAATCACCTCTTCGCCATGTGGGACAACGTGCAAAGAAGATACCACTCAACAAACGCAGAGTGAGGAAAGTCAAGCGCACCTCTCGTGTTCCTCCGAAAACTCGTACACGACCTGCTGTCGGCCATGAAAGAGGAAAAAGAAACATTCGTGTTCCCCGCACCTAAGACCAACGGTCAAAAAGGGACAACACTGCGATAGGTTGGGTGCGACCATGATTGACCTTGCAAATCCCAGCGAAGAGCATCAAATGCTTCGAGAAATGATTCGCGACTTTGTGCATGAATTTGTGGAGCCACAAGCCCATGAATTCGACAAGAAGGAGCAATTCAATATTGATCTATTCAGAGAACTCGGAGATTTAGGCCTACTTGGAATCACCGTTCCCGAAGAATATGGAGGAGCTGGTTTGGATGCAGTAGCAGCGACCATTGCTCATGAGGAATTATCGTATTCAGATGCTGGGTTTGGACTTGCTTACTTAGCTCACTCAATGCTCTTTGTCAACAATCTTGCGTACAATGGATCTGAAGAACAAAAGACTCGAATCCTACCAAAAGTTTGCTCGGGAGAATGGATTGGAGCAATGGCAATGTCTGAACCAGATGCTGGAACAGACGTCCTCGGTCTTTCGACTACTGCAGAGAAAAATGCTGATGGAAATTGGGTCCTAAACGGTCGAAAGATGTGGATCACCAACGGATGCATCGACGATCAAGGTACACCTGCGGATGTTGTATGGGTCTATGCTCGAACGGGTTACGACGAGAAAGGTCGGACCAAACTCTCAACCTTCCTTGTTGAGAAAGGTATGCCTGGATACAGTGTTGGCCAGAAAATTTTCGATAAAACAGGAATGCGAGCTTCCAATACTGCTGAACTTGTCTTTGACGATTGTATTGTTCCAGCTGCTAACCTCGTTGGTGAGGAAGGTGGCTCGCTTATCCATATGATGGGTAACCTCGAAATTGAACGACTCACACTCGCAGCAATGGCACTTGGTATCGCCCGACGCTGTCTCCATGAAATGAACAAATACGCTTCAGAACGAGAGGCATTTGGTGTACAAATCCGATCCTTCGGACAAATGCAGCGCCATATCGCAGAATCTTGGGCAAAGTATCGGGCTATGCGAGCCTACATCTACGATACAGCGAACAACATCAAACTCGGTTCAGCAGGTCAACGTCTTGATTCCGATGGAGTCAAGCTGTTTGCAACAACAGCAGCAAAGGAAATTGCTGATGCAGCCATTCAGGTCATGGGTGGTTATGGATACGTTGCAGAATACCATGTTGAACGATTGTGGAGAGATTCAAAACTTCTCGAAATCGGTGGAGGAACACTCGAATCACATCAAAAGAACATCACTCGAGATCTTGCAAAAGATTCTGAAGCAATCAATCGATGACTTCGTTTGTTTCCTTTATTCCCACCATCTTCTTGGTCATACGCCATGCTGAAGTAATCATGGTCACTCCAACAATTGCGGCAGAAGCAAGGACAGTTGTCCATACCCAAGCACTTGATATTGTTGAAAGGGATTCTTCGGAGAGGAGCATTCCCATCATTGCCGCCATTGCAATCGCCAATGAAATTTGGACTCTGTAGAGAATGGGTACGGTGAGAACACTTCCAACACGAGCCATTCGAAAGAAGAGGAACATCGACCAACAAAATACACCAATCGTCCATAACAGAATACTAGGCTCGTGCTTGTTCAGCAAGAGTATTTCATTATCTCGAAGATAACCATCAGCCGAGAAAAGGGATACTAAGAGAAGAAGAGATGCACCCATTATATTGAGTACTTCAATCAAAACATTACCACTTCGTACCTCACGACGCTCAAGTTTGGTTTTCGTTTCTGAATCGTTAACAGTTCCAATTTCCGAATCTTCGCTCATTGAAGCCCCTAATTTCGTCAGTCGTCTTTCAAGCATGTCAACGCGTTCACTGAGCCGAACCATTTCTTCCACAATCTGAATTTGTGCCTCATTTTGTGAGTTAAGCAATTCAAATTGTTGTGCATCAACTTCAGGAAGGATCATCATTGGAGGAGTCGAGTCGATGTATCCTTCTTCTTTTATTTCTGATTTGATAGATTCAATTTTTGCTTCTTTTTTCTTTTTGCTTCGTTCTTTTGTTTCAACAACCTTCGTTTGAATTGCACTTGTTGTATTGTCAAAACCTGACTTCGTTGCATTTGCAGCCCTCTTTGATAAATCTGCAATCTGGGACTTGGTTTTTTGAAGGAACTCCATAATCGAGTTTTCCTTCTGTGAACCTTTCTCCATAGTCCAAGTTAAGTGATACATCTATTAGGAGATTCTGCTCAATATTCAACAGGAATCGGGTCGAGTGTTCTCCATAGATACCAGCATGCCATGGTTCGATAGGGAGCCCAACGTTTTGCTATTTCTTCTGCTTCATCCATCGTTTCGACTTCGGGAAACAGTCGTTTGATTCCATTGACCAAACCAATGTCTTTGGGACTGTATATGTCGGGAAGAAGCAATGCAAAGATCATCACCATTTCTGCTGTCCATGGTCCTACACCCTTGAATTGAATGAGATGTTTTCGAATTTCTAGTTCACTCGATTCAGTATATGGAAAATTAAGGAGATTGTCAGCATCATTTGCAAGGCCTAGAATGTATCCACTCTTGGGTCGTGTAATGCCACAAGAAGCAATCTCCTCTTTGCTGAATTGACGAACGTGTTGTGGTGAAACGGTTCCGACCATTGTTTCAAATCGGTTCCAAATGCTTTCAGCAGCAACGACACTGATCTGTTGACCAATGATTGAGCGAACAATCGTGTAGAACAAATCTCCACGGCCCTCCAAGCCTTTCGGACCATACGTTCTGATGCATTCACCCATAATTGGATCGTCAGCAAAATGCACAAGTGCATCGTTCCACCAATCAGGTTCGCCCTTCTGCATGTTCCTACCACAGGCACAGAGGTTTTGAGTGCTCGTCAACTGCCACAACCATGCGAGAAGAACTTCTCACGCTTCTACAACTGAAAGATATCCCTCGAACCGGTTGGGTTCGTGCAGGTGTTGACAACCCCGAATCGGTTGCTGCTCATTCATGGGGCATGGCGATGTTAGCACTTCGACTCTGCCCGAATCATCTCAATCTATCCAAAGTTCTCTCAATGTGCCTCGTGCATGATGTTGCTGAAATTGTCGTCGGCGATCTTACCCCTCATGACGATATCAAAGGACAACAGAAACATGAACTCGAACGAGCAGGTATGCTCAAGATAGCACCACAATGGATTGATTTGTTCGATGAATACGAACAAGGAATTAGCGAAGAAGCTCAATTTGTCAAAACTATGGATAAATTGGACATGGGATTGCAAGCAATGAACTACCAGCAACAGGAACTTGACCTTAGCGAATTTATCAAGAGTGCACGCTCACGAACCGATGGTACAGAATTCGCATCCCTGCTTGAATGAGGCCTACAAGCCGACAAGGACAAAAACAAGAACATCTGCCCACAGACTGCAGCCCGATGGTGTAGTGGTCCATCATGGTGGGTTTTGGTCCCGCCGACCTCGGTTCGAATCCGAGTCGGGCTACTTTCAACATACGCAACTTCATCAATCGGTTTCGTTTCGATGCAAACATGGCAATTCAGAACATCGCCGTTCTTGGCGCAGGACAAATGGGGAATGGAATCACGCAAGTTGCAGCAGCAGCCGGTTACAACGTGACCATGATCGATATTCAACAAGAGTACGTCGACAAAGGTCTAGCAACCATTGAACGCTCCCTTGGAAAACTCGTTTTGAAGGAACGTATGACACAAGAGGATGCGGATGCAACACTCGCTCGAATATCACTTTCAACCGATCGTGCAGACTGTGCTGATTGCGATCTCGTGGTTGAAGCAGTTCCAGAAATCGTTGATTTGAAGACCTCAATTTTTGCTGAACTCGATTCAATCTGTAAGCCAGAAACCATTCTCGCTTCCAACACTTCATCCATTTCCATCAGCACCATTGCTGATGCAACCAATCGTCCAGACAAGGTCATTGGTATGCACTTCATGAATCCAGTTCCAATTATGAAATTGGTTGAAGTCATCAACGGGAACAAGACCGGTTCAGAAACCAATGCAGCAGTCATTGAAGCATCCGAAAAGATGGGGAAGATTGCCCTTTCATGCAACGACTCACCTGGATTTGTTTCAAACAGGATTCTCTGTCCAATGCTCAATGAAGCCATTCTCACGCTTCAGGAAGGCGTTGCAGAACCTGAAGCGATTGATGGAATCATGAAGTTGGGAATGAACCATCCTATCGGTCCTCTCGCCCTTTCTGACCTCATCGGTCTCGATACAGTTCTTCACATCATGAACGTCCTCTATGAAGGACTCAAGCAAGAGAAGTACGCACCTGCCCCACTCCTCATCCAAATGGTCGAGGAAGGTAAACTCGGTCGAAAGACCGGTGAAGGCTTCTACACCTACTGAATTCAGTCTTGACCTACAAGTTTGTAGTTATCGGAAAGAGGCGTTGCACCTGTCTCCATGGAGATGATTTGACCATCTTTGAAACGCATGAAGGAAAGGACCGCCTCTGAATCAGAATCGTTGGCAAAGTGAACAATGGAATGAGCAACACCGACTTCTTCGTTCTCAAATAAGATTCGATCGTTTTCTGAGGTGACGTGTCCAGATCCTGCAAATTGCATGATATCGGACTTACCCATTGTGTGGCCACCAACGTGTGGATTGAACACAAAATCTTCGTGAACAATGGCATCAAGTGCAGCAGTGTCTCCATTCTTCCAGGCTTCATTGTATGCGGTAATTATCGACATAACCTGGTCTCATCGACTTCATGTATAAGAGCGATGGATATATTATTTGGAAAATAAATTCACTACGAACAATCAATTTTGAAACTTGATCCATTCTGAAATTTCGTTCTCCTTACGATAATACATCTCATCTTCGTGACGAAGCCACTCGTAACCCGCATTTACTCCAGCATTTGATTGCAATTCGGCAGATGGCCCCATCGTTATTGGTGAAGGAACTGTCTCGACGAAGTTCGCCTCATCCAATCGTGATTCATGGAACACGCTTTCATGGAAATCATTTGGTTTTCTGCGGGCAATGATCGTAACCAACAGGACGATGATTCCTACAAGTATTGCTATTGCAATTCCAAAGTAAACGAAGACATCGTTTCCTGAATCACTGCTTTTTTCTTCATTCACTGTACTTTCGTCTATGGTTGAAACGGGTTCAACCTGTATTGTCGAATTGAACGGATCGAAGTCTGAATTATCTCCAACACCGTCGTTGTCACTGTCAATAAATTCAGATGAGTTGTTTGGGAAGGCATCTGAATTATCACCAACACCATCCCCATCAGTATCAACTGTCTCATTTCCATCGAATGGGAAAGTGTCCGAATTATCCCCAACGCCATCGTTATCTGAATCGAGCCACTCAAGGGGATCAAGCGGGAATGCATCTTCTCCGTCGCATACACCATCCCCATCAAGATCGGGGAAATACATCACAGAAATTGCCAATGTTTCAGTGGTTCTTACATCACTTACAGTGAGATAAATCGTATGATTGCTTTGGAATCCGACATCAAGAACTGAGGTTAAATTAAGTCCCAGAGAATACGCTCCTTCTTCCAACAATACTTGAGAGTCCAATTGCCCTATTCGAAGCAAACTCTCTTTCTGTGTTTCACTCATCGAAAATTGCTCGAGTGATAATGCAGCTTCAAATGTTACCGGCCCTGCATTTGCATTCTCAAGTAAGTCACCAGAAATGGAGAGGAAGGACGTATTGAAGAGGCTCAAATTTTCTGGGTAGGTTACGTTCCATGTAGCAAGTTTGTATGGAATAATTGTGAAGTTCTCGGAATTCAATTCAACATTGTAATCTGTCCAAGTGGCTTGCAGTTCAAACGTTTTCAATTCAGTTCCAAGACTCTCACTTGGAGCACACAACTTCATTGTCAATTGTTCCCCTACTGTGTTGTGAACATGCTGCCATGGCCCTCTAAATTCAGTCCGATCGATTGCTAAAGTTTTGATATCATACGTCCAATACAA
>JAYXXD010000059.1:0-8734 GCA_036019775.1 Thermoplasmatota archaeon | reverse complement strand
GAACCGATGTTGCATCAGGCGTTTGTTGTTGATGCATCAGCAATGTTGTGATGAACAATACGAGAAGAACGGCAACGCCGATGTTCCAAGCCAATGCTTTGCTTCGACCACGTCCTGCACCTAAATGTGCATCACCTTCGCGTTGAGGTGTAGCAAACATATGGAGATTGAAGGCAACAAAAATCCACAACCAAAGCGTTGCTTGTGCATCATCTTGACGCGGATCGCTCCACCAAGCATTGGCGAAGATGTCTGAAGAAGAGAAGGCCATGAAAAGATAGGCAAATGCGGTAAGAACCAACGGTGATGCAGGAGCAAAGAAACGATTCTGATATCGTTTCAAACCACGCATGGGCCCGTATGCAGCGAACAATCCTGAGATGAAAACATACTGAGCGAGGAGCAAGAATAGGACACTCCATGCATCGATGTGTGGTGCTGGAATGAGGGCAGTTGGGAATGTTTCTGGAGCAATGTAGGCTGAATCATCGAAGAGCAAGGTCGAAGAAACGAGTAACATGAGTGCCAATGTTCGCTTCAACTTGTACAAGCCTTCAATCGTCCACGAGCGTTTCGAACCTTGTCCATTCCAAGCAAAGAGATAGACCAGTGGAAGAAGCATCCATTCAACCAACCCATCGCCTGCAAACAAAACATGGATGCGATCGATGAAAGTTGCATCCGTTGAGAGATAGGCAACGACTTCGATGTGTGATGTATCGTGCGAAAAGATGGCAGAGATTCGTAATGAAAGAATCACTGCAAGGAGTGCAAACGGTAGCCATCGAACTGCGCGAAGCAACGATTCGCTCTTGTTGCGAGCGAATGTTTCCACCGTTTGAGGGAACATCCAGATGGCAATGGACCCGAAGAAGAGCGGAACCAGCCATGGCATGTCATCGCCCAACATGACGCGACCACACATTCTCGCGATATGATGCTAACGGCTTCGTAAGACACAAAGGGGCGCGTCTTCAGGGACCGGTATGGGCGAGCGCAGTGGTGAGGACGGTCTCCTCGCCCAAGCAGAAATTGCACCGCTCACTGGGCTAGCCGAATCGCTTGGTATTGACCGGAACGAATGGATTGAAACGGCAACGCAACCACTTCCTGAAACGCTGCGCTTGACCTTGAACCATTACGATATGGATTGGACGCGACAGAAACTTCTCGATATGGGTGCAAAGCACATCGAGTGGTCTGTAGGTAACGAAGCATATCAACTCCCTTTTGCTCGGGGGCAAGCACCTCGTGATGGAACAAGAGAACTCCTCGCCCTGCTTCACGATACTGGCCGTGTAACACGACAGGAAGCAGCGAGTATGCTTCCAATTCTGGTTCTTGATCCTCAAGAAAACGAACTTCTCTTAGATCTCTGTGCAGCACCTGGTTCAAAAGCCACCCATGCAGCAGAACGCATGGCTCCCAGTGGTGTCGTGGTTGCCAACGAACCGATTTCGGGTCGCGTCAACATGCTCGCCAGCAACCGTGGACGACTGTCGCTCCACAATGTGATAATCACCCAACACGATGGTCGCCACGTTGGACGCATCCCAAAACCTGGTTTCGATGCCATCGTTGCCGATGTTCCATGTACAGGGAGTGCAACGTCTCGAAAAAACAAGGACGTATGGTGGAGTTGGTCGCCGAAAGGTGGACGAACAATGTTCCAGTTGCAAGTCGATATTGCGTCACGAGGTGCTCAGTTGCTGCGGCCGGGTGGAATGATGGTTTACTCGACCTGTTCCATCGATCCTGTCGAAAACGAGGCCGTCATCGCTGAGTTGGTTCGCAAGTGTCCTTGGATGGAAGTTGTTGATATTGATGAATCAAAAGTCAAAGGTTTGGTTTGGCATTCTGGATTGACTTCATGGGGTCCACTCGATGAAGAAGGTAAGATCGCAAAGATGCCCGAAAAAGTTCCATTTTTTGATGAACGGTATCTCCCTCCGAACGAACAGGAGCTGAAGAAAGCCTTGAGCAAAACGCGACGTTTGTACCCTCAGGACAACAATACTGGAGGGTTCTATATTGCCCTTCTCAAACACCGTGAAGGTGCAACTCCTGAAGGCGTTGCAAAGACGTTTATCGATAAATTGGCGAAGCGTCGTGAAGAATCAGGTTGGGAATCAAGACTTCTGGATGCACCAAAGCCGAATCGTCATACCGTTCATGGTGCAAGCGAAGAAGAGGCGGCCATCATTATGCAGCAATACCAGTTGAACAATACAGACTACTCATGGTGGAAACGTGGGAAGCGGATAGCAATTGCTCCAAAACTTGTTCATGACCGAATTTGGAATCAAGAAACTCCCAACAAACGAGGAGACCGGTGGCCTCGTGGAACGTTCCACCCGCTCCAAGTTCTCCATGTTGGCTTGCCCGCCTTCGTCTCAAAAAACGGAAACTGGAGGGCCCGTCAAGAATCGGTTCCGCTGCTGTTCTCGCAATTGTCCGAACAACTCCCAACGCTCGAAACAGAGGTATTGATGCGGTTACTCGACGATGAGGCCTTGGAACCAACGGTGATTTTTGGGAACGTTCCACCGCCCCAAGGTGCCTTCTTCCTTCGATGTGAGCACGAAAGTGGTGCACTGATCATCAGCGCCTGGTGCGGTACACGAATCACACTCATGCTCGACAAAAGTGAACGTCGTCTTCTCTTCCTTCGTCTCAATTTGGAGGAAGAGGAATGATGCGAGCAATGGCTTTCCTCCTTCTGCTTCTCATTCCAGTTGCTTCAGCAGCAACCAGCGTTCACATCGAATGGAGCCTCGAAGATGCAACAGATATTGAGCACAGATACGTGGAGCACTTTCCAAGTTCTTCAGGAGCCTGTACAGATTGCATCGAAACCTCAGAAGATGATGTCGTTGTTCAGTGGTGGAGATACAGTGACCAAACTGGATCAACATGGCCTGATGATGATGCCAACCTTCGTGCAGGAAACATGGGCGTTGAATTGAATGAAAGTCGGTCGATTATCAACGGAAACAATTCCGAGGAACGACAGCATCTCGTCAATGTGGAAGGAACGTTCTCAATTCGTTCCGAGGTTGACGATCAGTATTTCCTCGTTGGAAACTTGACCGTAACACCCCTGATTGATTTACGCAACGACGTTATCATGCAGTTGTTGTTTATTGAAGATAGGAGTCAAGACAACCATGGTCGAGAATTGACCTCTCTTGTTCGTGATCTCACATCAGAGGTTGGATTCTATCGATTGGGTGGGAACACATCAACGACCAATGTCACCGTTTCTTACGACCACCTGATTGCTGCTGGCGTTGACCTTTCTGACGAACGCTACGGTTGGAAAGTTTTGGTTGTGGTCATGGGCGCTCCTTCCGACTCGACGGAACCGGCAGGTGTGATCGCATTGTACGAAACATCAGTTCCAACATCCAGTGAGAAACTTGCATTGCTCGATTACCTGCCGCCACTCGTTTTCATCGCAGTTGCACTCGTCATCGTTTTCTCCGTCGTTCGATCATCGTTTAATCAGGAATATGGTTTGCCGGAAGTTCG
Organism: Thermoplasmatota archaeon; assembly: GCA_036019775.1. Lineage (GTDB taxonomy): Archaea > Thermoplasmatota > Poseidoniia > Poseidoniales > Poseidoniaceae > MGIIa-L2. The sequence continues at coordinate 5,203 of JAYXXD010000059.1, read as the reverse complement.
TGCACACTGGAAGGACGGAAAGGAACCAGCCATCGTTATCGAAATCAATGCCAAACGCAGAGATGTGTCCATTCAAGGATGTGAAGCGAACGAACCGTGGTCAATGCGAGGGGGTGTCAAACGAAGTACAATCGATTCGGGCAGTGGATTGAGTTTCGACGTTCGATTCAAGAAATGGCATGATGATCTTCTCGTTCTCAAATTGAAAATGGATGTTGATACATTGGGTGGATGGACCCAAAACATTCGCTTACCTCTTCGCAACAAAACAGAACGAAGCGTTCAAGATGAGCAAGACTGACGTTGGTCCATGGACCTTGATGCAACCGACCGTTCCCTCCTTGCAGCCCTGCTCGAAGATGCACGAATTAGTCAACGTGGTTTGGCAAAACGGGTTGGTGTCGCTCAAGGAACCATCACAAATCGACTTCGACGGCTTGAAGAAATGGGTATCATCAAGGGATACACCGTACTTCTCGATGCTGAAAGCATTGGTTGGACCATGACCGTGATTACCGGTTTAAGAATTCAGAAAGGCTCGATGATTGATGTTCAGCAACAAATTGCTGCAGATCCTCGCGTTTTTGCTGTTTACGATGTTACTGGTGATTATGATTCCATGGTTCTCGCTCGCGTTCGTGGACGAAAAGATTTGGATGACTTAACCAAAACTGTGTTCACATTGAAAGGTGTTCAGCGATCGTTCACTCAAGTCGTGCTCAATACTGTCAAAGAAGATGGACGAGTTGTTCCCCCTTCGGAAGATTTCAAATCGTCTTGACCTTAATGCGCCATCGTTTCTTAGCTTTGTCAAAGGTTGATGAGGTCACTTCAACATCATGTGCAGAATTGACTGCCATGAGCACATCCTTGTTGTCCCATTCCATCACGGACATTTGATCTCGCCAAAGCACACCTTCGTTTCTATCATCGAGACGGAACACAATCCCTTGATGCGATCCTTGAGTGAGGTGACGGAGAATTCGTGCTTGCTCGTAGACGTCTCCTTCTTGAGGAGTTGGAATAACCGTTTCCCGTTTATCTTTGGCCGGATTCTTCACTTGCATCAACTGAACTTTACTCCAATCGGGAACTTCCTTGTATCCAAACGTCAACACAGCAACATCCTCGAAGGGATATTCTTCATCGATTCGCTCATGTGGGTTGTGCAAGATTGCGAGTTGATGTTGATCAATGTCAATCGTTTTGATGTCGTTTCCAAGGCGTGGAATTAATTCGCCAACAAACTTTGGGCCTCGGAAAAATGTTCGCCACCAGCTTCGTTGATTTCGGACTCTGAGTTCCGAATACGTAATTCTCCATTCCCGAACATCGTCGCGTGGTTGAATCAGATCACCCTCATGTCGAGCCTCATTTGGGAATTCAATCGCATCCCATGTACCAAACATCGAAAGGAGTTTCTTCAACGCTTTGAGTGTCTCTTCATCAAAATCCTCATGATGTTGTTCTGATGTTGACAAGAGTGAAACAAGTTCATCTTTCGATGCAGCGACGTATGAGCCAGTAAGCGCTCGTGGCCTCACGCTCTCGTCCACATCAGCAAAGCCAACGCATGCAAGCACAGTTTCGATAACCTCTTGTTGGATTTGAATGCCTACATGTCGGCTAATTTCATGAAAGCGGCCAACCGCTTCTTCCAGTTTCGCAAAGGTCCAACCTCTTGATTGACCGTTTTGATAAAGGACATTTTCGACCATTGCAACCTCGCCTTTGTAATTCTTCACTTCGATGAATACGATGCGATTGCGCAGAAGCGCGATAATGTCTGCTTCTCGGCGGCTCTTTCCGCTAATGATTTGATCGATTCGAGCTGAGTGAAAGACCTCGACAACATCCTCAAGTTGACGCAGGGCTTCGCAAACTGCAAGTTCCGCTTCTATTGCTGCTTTCTTTGCGAAATCAGGTTTTGGATAGGATTTCAAGTCGCGGGCTTTCAACCAGCGGTAATTTCGCAGAATGCCCATGCTTATGTTCTGTATGGGAGGGTACTTTAACTTCCACCTGAAACATCACGTATCGTTATCGCGAAGAAGAGCATTCACATCCATATGCGGTACTAGAGCTCCAGCAAGCCCACCTAAACTTTCAACAACCCGAGTTTCTGGCTTCAGTGTTCTCATCAGTACCTTTCTCAACTCTTCATCAATCATTACGTCAAACGATTCAAGACGTCGCCGCAAGTTTGCTTGCAGTTTTCCACCAGTACGGTCCCAATCCATAAGGAGCGTCATGGTCGAGCGCCTGTCGCTCGTCCGCGTACCATATGTTTCGTAGAGGTAAGCAGCCAAACGGTCCATTCCCCAGCCACGGTTGACCACTTCGATGGGGCCAACAAAACCAAGCCGGAGGAGTGCGGTTTTGTCCCTGGGACCTTCGACAATAATCGCAAATCCTTCCTCACGGTTGCGGTACCTTGCCTCACCGAGAGCCTTTCCAGCAGATTGGAATCGCTCGATGGTATTGGTTGGGTCCATCTTTGCACCTGAAACGGGGACTGCGGAATCTCTCTTGAAGATGTGTGAAATTGCTGAAGAACATACATTCATATGAAAGAAAATTGAGGGAAAGAATTTCACTCTGGTGCTCGCTTTACGCCAACGCTTAAAGTGGGCCCTCTCGCCCCTCTGAACAGGGTGCAGCCATGCCAGCGGAAGATACCGTTTTCTACGTCCTCTATGACAAATACATGTTCTGGTCAATTCTTGTCGGAATTTTCACATTCGGTTGGCTGTTTACGGCAATGTTGCGCTATCGCGACGGGGTCGAGCCCGACACGACTGAGCTCGATCATATCGAAGTAGGTGCCTTCCCTGTCGATCGGCACAATACGAAACTCGAAGCCATGTTCTACATCCTTCCAACCATTCTTGTCGTTTGGCTCACAGTCCTCGCCCTTGGCTCCAACACTGCCGTCTGGAATCCTGATACTGAGGACTCCTTTGAGATCAACATCAACGCCTACCAATGGTACTTCGAATTCGAGTATGAAAAAGAAGGGCTGACCTGGGAAGACACCGATACTGGAATCGATGTCCAGTGGGACCAAGGAACCATGCAAGTTGATGCATCTGGTAACGCGAATGCCGCCACGGTAGAGGTCAAGATTGGTAGTGAAAAGAGCGATTATGAAATCAACAACGGCTCGAGCCTTATGGCAATTACAGCGGCTTATGATATCGCTCAACATGCGTACGTCAAAGTCTTCGATGCAGAAAACGCGCTCATCCACACGTGGGAGAACATTCCTCGTGGTCACAAACTCATCACCCCTTCAGACCCGATGATCGTACCTTGTGACAAACTCGTTGATGCGACCATGAAGTCCAAGGGTATCGAAGGTGATGAACGCAATGTTGGAGTCCAACACGCATTCTGGGTTCCTGAGTGGGGCATGAAAGAAGACTTCGTCCCCGGACTTGAAGCAGGAACAACACTTTACTTCATGCCAGATGATGCAGGGACTTTCCCAATTCGCTGTGCAGAGTATTGTGGTATGCAACACTCCGTCATGACCGGGCAAGTTATGGTCGTCGCTCCAGAAGGCACAAACTGCGATTTTGATTCTGGAGTTAAGAAATCAGCCGACAGCACATCCTCCGGTTCTTACGACGGAGGTGAAATGTGATGCGACGACGGATTGTCGGAGTACTCTCTTTGCTTCTGATCGCATTGATGCTTGTCCCACAATTGAGTGCCCTCCCCGGTGGAATTGGTAGCGCTGGAAATGAAGGTTGTTCCTGTCACATTGGGGGCGACGATGGCTCCACAACAATCCTTGTTGAGGGTCTTCCTGAAACGTTCAATGCAAGCGAGACATATGTCTTCACGGTTACACTCGTCAACGATGACATGACGCTCTATGGAAACGGCGACCCGGCCCAAGGCTGGAGCGGTGTCCAAGGCGGATTCCGAATCGTTCTCGAAGGAGGTGGAAGCGTTACCACCATCGATCCATCCTACAGCCAAGTGGTTGATGGGGGATTGACACACACTGAGGACGGAAACAAATTCCGTTCTTGGGACTTTGAATTCCAAGCACCTGTCAGCGATGCTGCAACCGTTGAGATGACCATCATCGGTAACGCCGTTAGCGGTGGTGCAGTTAGCGGTGGTGCAACTGGCGATGGTGACGGAACAGCCAACGACTACTGGAACGTCCGGACCGTTGTTGTTCCCGGATTGAACGCTGAAGCCAAGGGGCCAAGCGCTCCTCCACTGGTCATCCTCCTGACCGCTGTTGGATTGTCCCTCTCCATCATCCTTCTAGGAACCATGTGGGTCTTCTACCGCCGTAGTCCTGAAACATTCACCGTTGGAAGTTTCTGGAGTTACCTCAAGCCATGGTTGACAACAACCGATCACAAAGAAGTCGGTATCATGTACTTCTTATTCGGTTTCTTCTTCTTCCTTGTTGGTGGCGTTCTCGCACTTCTTTTCCGTATTCAACTCGCTCTCCCCGAGAACGATTTCTTAACGCAACAGGAATACAACTCGTTCTTCACTCTGCACGGAACGACGATGATTTTCCTTGGTGCTATGCCAATGATTGCTGGTTTCCTTAACTATGTCCTGCCATTGCAAATCGGTGCTAAGGATCTTGCTTTCCCTCGAATCAATGCAATGGGTCTCTGGCTCCTCGTCTTCTCTGCTCCGCTCATCTTTGCAGGTATTTGGTCCGGCGAGGGTGCTGACATTACGTGGGTTATGTATCCACCATACTCCTCATTGAACAATGCTGGAGATTACGGCGCAAATGCTGGAACGACAGCCTTCATTGCTGGTATGTTGATGCTTGGTGCATCATCGACACTCGGTGGTGTCAACTTCATCACCACGGTGTTCACTATGCGTGCACCAGGAATCACATGGATGAAGATGCCGTTGTTCACTTGGTCGGCGTTCGTCAGCGTCTTCATGCTGTTCATGTCCTTGCCAGCCTTGATCATCGGTGTTGCCTTCCTGATGTTCGATCATACGATAGGTTCGACGTTCTTTACTGGCGGAGGGGACCCGTTATTGTTCCAGCACTTGTTCTGGTTCTTTGGCCATCCTGAAGTATACGTGGTCATCATTCCAGCGTTCGGTATCGTTTCTGAAGTTCTTGCTACCAGTGCTCGTCGATCCATCTTCGGTTACAAGTCGATGGTTTTCGCAATGGCTGGAATCGGTGTTGTTGGTTTCA
>JAYXXD010000058.1:0-8775 GCA_036019775.1 Thermoplasmatota archaeon | reverse complement strand
TCATAATCGGTGGTGTCCCATTCAACGAGCAAGCGCGTTGCAAGGCCTTTCCCACCCATCGACTCAATCAACCAATCGTGTGGAATATCTTTGGCTTGGACGGTCCCTTTGGTTAAATCAACCCAGAGGACACGTCCAGGGAAACCATCGAAGCGCCAATCGAGCAGCATAACATCACCCCATTGTTCGCTTCCAAACTCCATCCTGCAGTTCGTACATCATCGGAACACCTGTAGGCACTTCCAATCCAAGGACTTCTTCCTTGCTCAAGCCTTCAAGATGCATGATGATGCTCCGAAGAGAGTTTCCATGAGCTGCAACAAAGAGATGCTTCCCTTGCTCGTAAGCTGGTAAGAGAACGGATTCAAGGTATGGAATCGTTCGTGCGGCCGTCAATTCAAGACTCTCACCATTTGGAGGAGGGACATCGTAGGAGCGACGCCAAATCTTGACTTGTTCATCTCCAAACTTGTCACGTGTGGCTTGTTTGTTCATCCCTTGAAGATCGCCATACATACGTTCGTTCAATTGCCATGAGACATAGACTGGAAGAATGTTGGAAGCATCTGCATCTTCATGCATCTGCGACCACTCGACCATTTTCTGCTCATTCCCACTCATCTGTTCACCAGAGTCAGCGTATTGCAGAACTGGCGTCTTACCACTGTTGTGTTGACTCAATGCAAGCATGGCTGTCATTTGTGCTCGAATCAAGGTCGAAGTATGCACTTCATCGATTTGCACATCAGCCAGCTTCTTTCCACCAGCGAGCGCTTCATCGATGCCAACTTGTGTCAAAGGAACATCAACCCAACCCGTAAACAGGTTCGCAGCATTCCACATGGACTGACCATGTCGCATCAAGATGAGGGAGGCCATGAACATCCCACTCGTTGGTGGTGCATCAAGGCTACGACACAGAGAGAACATCTATACGTCGATGGACAATGGTGCAATCATGAACTTCCAGATTGAAGAATGGGACAAGATAAGCGAATGTTTTGGTAACATGTTCCGCGGATTGGGAGAAGTCACAACCACTGTAGATATGCTACAATTCACTTCAATTGAACCTCACGTTGCTACAGGAATCTCATTGTCGAGACAAGGTAAGATAGTAGCAAACATGCCTCTGCACAATGTTGATTCGAACTTCAATGAGGTTAGATTCGATGATTCGCTCAAAGCAATGACGTTCATCGGGGACGGATTCAGTTACACGTATCGAATTCCAACAGAACTACTTGCAATAAAATCTGATTAGTATACAAGTTGGACATCTGAAGCGGCACTAAGTTCAATCACACCAGGAGGTCCACTCCATGTCATCCACTCCGAATATCCTTCGAGCAGCATCTCATCTGCGTTCTCCTTAGTTACACCATTCGCTGCTTGTGAACCGGTTGAGCAGTAAATCTTGGATGCTCCGTCAGTTATGACGTTCAACATGTTGAAAATCATACCATCTGGAAGACTCCCTTGTTCGTTGATTCCATTGATATAATCGGCATGAATCATTTTTACACCATCTGCTGCAAAGAAAACGTCTACTTCATAACCATCTTTGATGGCTTGTGCTGCACAGGCAATGCCAACGATACACTTGCTGAGATCAACGTCCGGGTTTGTTACAATCTTGATGAAGAATTTCTTGCTCATGACTTTACCAAGAACTTGTAGTACTTTAGCGATTGTTACGTTCCGCCATATTTGGAATCTGATTCAATAATCTGGGAATATACTTATTTGCTAAGATTGTAAACGGGATTCGTGAAGAAATTATCTTTGCTCCTTATCATTGGCCTGTGTGCTCTTACGCTTACAGCTCAACCTGCAAGTGCAATGTGCGCAGATGAAGACTCTTGTGGAGTCTTTGGAGCAACATTGTTTTCGTTGATATGTGCGCCTTTGTACTTCATAGGTTTTGTATTGATGATTTTTCCAGTGACACGACCATTTGTTGTCATCATTGGAGGATTTGCCGCATTAGGAACTGTCGCTGTAGGAATCAACATCATTGGCGTTCGGAATGATCTCATTTGGATCATGTTGTTGCATTTGCTTTCTACAATTGCATTCTTTGTTGTCGGGATTAAATCCATTCTTTCTGCAAAAGAGAACAAATCATATGTGGTTGTTCAAATCCCTACACAGGAAAATGAGAACGTTTAGAATCGGCATAATCGATTTGTTTCGACACAATTACGGTTTAAGATAATCTTCACCATAGATCATCCATTGTTCCATCGTCCAACCAGCCGGTAATCCCTCTGGAGGAAGAGGTGGAAGGTTTGGAAGTGGTTGAGGAGCCGGTGGATCTACGAAACCAAACTCTTGCTCTACCGTAGTCTTCTTTCGCATGATTCCAAAGACAAGAAGCACGAAAACAACAAGAACGCCAAGACCAAGGAATGTGAAGTTATTCTCTTCCGGGTTCTCTTCTGAAGCGAGATACTTCGATGCATCGTTTGGATAAGCATCGGTTTGATCGGACCAACCATCACCATCTGAATCCAAACATCCTAGGAAATCCTCGACAGAGGTTCCAAACGTTTCTGGACAATCATCAGAGAAATTTGTACCTTGTTGGTCTGCAAAACCATCACTATCCATGTCCGACCACAATCGAGCATCGTTCACCCATGCATCAGATTGGTCTTCTCGACCGTCACCATCTGCATCTGGACATCCATAGGTATCAACGGATGAAAGACCGTAGACTATTGGACAACTATCAGGTAAAGTTCCGTCTGCATTGTCGCCGTATCCATCATCATCTGCATCTGAGTGTTGAGATGATTCGTTTGGAAAAGCATCGTTCAAATCCGACCAGCCATCAAAGTCCGAATCCAAACAACCGAACCGATCTTCCGTCGACACACCATAAACAGCTGGACAGTCGTCCCCTTGATTTCCATTAAGAGCATCTCCAAAGCCATCACCATCCTCATCAGAATGCTGCGATGCCTCGTTTGGGAATGCATCGTTAAGGTCAGACCAGCCATCATCATCTGTATCTGGACATCCAAAAGAATCAGCCGTTGACTGCCCTGCTTCGTTCATGCATGCATCTCCTTCGAATCCATCAGGATTGTCTCCATAGCCATCGCCATCCGAATCCAGCCATTGTGTAGACTCTGTTGGGAAGACATCAATGGAATCACTGTACCCATCCATATCGTAATCACTGCAACCCAATACTGAACCAAGCGAGCTTGTTCCAGCAACCATTGGACATCCATCAACGTCATCGGAAAAGCCATCATTGTCATCATCTATGTCTTCAGTAGCATCCTCACAGCCATCTCCATCAACATCGTTTTGATTGTTTGACAAGAATCCGAGGGGACTTTTTGGACAAAGATCAACACTCGCTGTCGAAGGCGTACAAGCCCAAGAACTGCTCAAATTGCTCGCATCACAAACTCTGTCATTGTCATCATCAACGTCTTCCGCTGAATCTTGACACCCATCCGAATCGTAGTCCGTCAAGCCTGATGACGTCCATCCTGTATCTCCTTTAGGACAAAGGTCAGAACCATCGTTGACAGCATCATTGTCATCATCCAAATCGGTTGTGTTATCAATACCATCTCCATCGTGGTCATTGAGCAGCGTTGATGTCCATTCAAGTTGTCCGCGAATGCATTGATCATCGACATCTAAAATCGAATCATTATCGTCATCCGCATCGCAAGCGTCTCCCAATGAGTCGTTATCGAAATTCGCTTGCAGTGCATTCGCGATAAATGGACAATTGTCGACTTGATCACCTATTCCATCGCCGTCTTCATCGGTGTATGGATCGATTCGAACAACTTCGTCTTGACCGTTATCAACGTAGTAGAGGTGCCCGTTTGGCCCTATCTCTAGGCCCATTATTGAAGTCGCAGTGGTCTGAATTTTGTCGAGTTGAATGGCACTCTTTCCATCAGCAGCTAACTCATAAGCGACAATCTTGCCATTACCATTCTCAGAAACAAAAAGTTGCCCATCAGCCAGAGCAATCCCTGATGGCAGATTAAGTCCTGTTGCTAAAACGCCCCACTCAACATCGGTGATTTCAGAATATTCTGCGAGTGGTTCAAGTCGCGAGGCATCATCCATGATATTGGTTGATGTGGTTGTTGAATCGTCTGTGTTCACCCACAAAACACGATTTGCACCTGCATCTGCAATGTAGAGTATCCCGTTTGATTTATCCATTACCATGTGTCCAGGAACGCCGTAGAAATGTGTAAGGCTGATCTCAGAATATCGTCGCACGATAGCATCTGAGTGGTCATCTTGACCAGTGTCATGATCCTCTTGGAAGTCATATCGGACCAATTCTCCATAGTAACCATCGTTGTACCAGTAAACATTGTCGTAATCATGAGCAATTCCAACACCAAATGGAGACTCATGGTTCATGTCGATATGGCTGCCGAGAAGGCCGTTACCATTGTTCTGGTTCTCAACTGCGAAGTGATCGAGTGAGGAAGGCCACAACGTTGGCCCCATGAAATAATTCGCAGGCGCTTGACCACAGTATGTGTTTCCAGTCTCTTGTGCTGATCCCCACTGCCAATCAAACTCTGGGTGATACGCTCCAAAGGAGATGGCGCTAACTTCCTCCAAGAAGTGATATCCATGTGAATCTGCCCGATTCTGTGAAGTTTGATTTGATAATCCAGTATTTTCGATAATTGAGATACTATCAGTAGCCCGATTTGCAACCCACAACTCGTTTGCTCGACCAGGATGGAATTCCAAATCACGGGGATCGTCAAGGTCGTCTGAGGAGTCTGCTATGACCACTTCATCAAAGCCAGCGCCAAATTTTTGAACAATATTCGCATCTTCGGCTTCAGATGCATATGTTGGTATAGAAAAGAGAAGCAAAAGCAGTACCAAAACTACAGTTTGCCTCCTCAGCATAAATCCACCTCAAATTTCACACATATGATATGTTGCCAAGCCAGTGTAAACTTAGCCTGTCTTTTTTCTTCATTATTCCTCTGACTCAAGACCCTGATTTGAATGGAGACTTAATCGAAGAACACACGATGCAAGGGCTGCAGAAAGGATAAACAGGATTGCTCCAGTAAATCCAGGAATTCCAATTCCAACTCGAATGATGACTGTCGATAGGATGAACCCAGTGTTGCGGGCGAGTTGCGGGAAATCCGTGATGTGTTTGTAAGACACCAACAAAATAACAATATCAGAAACAATCAGCCAGGTAAAGAAATCAGAGAAAAACACCGTTCTGCTAAGCCCTGTATCCCCATCAACGACTCCGGTTAACCACGTGGTAAAGGAATACAATGCGACTAGAATATAGACAATAACCAGTGCACAAGCAAGATGCTTTTTCTGCTGAACAAAGGCTTGTATTGAGGCATCCTCGTGACGAAGCACCTTGGAATCTGAAGTTTGAGCACGGAAGTACAAAGCAGTTCCAAACAGAACTATGAAAGCAACAGCTTCAATTGCAATAAAAGCAACATCAGCATCAATTATGACATTGTCTGCACCTCCAAGATCAGCAAGGTTCTTGAAAATATCACGAACAACGAGAAGTGTAACAACTTCGAATTGTTTACCGATCGAATTGGAAAACGACTCAGGAATAGCTCGAATCAATTCGTATACTTCGTATGCAAGAATGATTGAGAACGGTGTGTATAAGGCATCCAAATACGAATCAAAAAACGATTTCAAGTCATCTGATTCAATGACATTGAAATCGTACAAAAAACAACACAGAAGGTGAAGAAGAAAACCAACGATAGCGAAGTTAATCGCTACACGTCGCAAGATTGCATCGGTTGAAGAACCAAGCATCCTATCATAGACTGTCGTTGCATTCACGCCTCAAGAATCGTCGTGTATTGTAAATAGAGTTGTTCGGATGCATCAATGGGTAGGCTATGACAAAGCCCACTGCGAGCCCTCTGATGAGGTCAAAACGAATCAGTGGGTATTAGCATTGACCCTTTGATTCGATAGAATAACGATTCAATCCGAAAGAGTGAGTCTTCGAACGTAGTCGCGTACTTTCTCTTCAAAATTTAGAGTATAATGGCCCAAGCGTTCATCCTTCATGGCTTCGTTTACATTTTCTGAACCATGAGCGATGGGGTATAATCCCATGACATAGAAATTGATGTCCCAGATCATTTCGATTCCTTCTTGTTTGCTTTGAACTGCACCATGGTGGAGTCCAAAGTCTGCAATTTCGTCATATGATGAAAATGATTTCACTTTGAATTCAATCAAGAAATCCACTGGAATTTCACGCTCAATAGTTGAGCCCAGAATGGACATGAGAAGTGACAACCTGGGTTCTTCAAACAAACATTCGCAATAATGTTGAGCAAACTCAAACTTTGTCTCAATTTTTTTGCTAGTCTTCCGAATCCTGAGGCTGAAATTTTCCAAATCTTGACAGTATAACGCAAACAAGATAGACTCTTTCGTTGGATAATACCGATACAGCCCACTTGGGGAAATTTCTGCTTCCTTTGCGATCATCGATGTGTTGAGGTCGGAAGGATGAATGGAACTGATTAGCTCTTTACATGCATTCAGTATTGATTGTTCTCGACTTCGTTTTTGGCTAGGTCTTCTTGCCCGCTGCCATGAGTCAGAGCCCTGCAATTCATCAGCCACGGGCAAAGCATGAGGGGGGGCGATATAAAATTAACAGAATCAGATTCCGATAATGCTAATAACAGAATGTCTTTCCGTTAAATTATGCTGGACACACTTCGCATCGGGAAAAATGGAAACATGCCGACTATTGGCTATGGAACGTATCAAATGACAAATGAAGAAGTTGAAAATTTCTTTTTTGAGGCGCTAAGGATGGGTTATCGCCACGTTGACACTGCAGAAGCATACGGTAACGAAATGGGCGTTGGGCGAGCGATTCAACGAGCAATGTCTGAACTGGGATTGAAGCGGGAAGAGATCTTTGTCACAACAAAACTGTGGCCTGGAAACATGCAATGGGGGCAGCCGGAGAAAGATTTTGAATCCACGATAACATCTTTTGAAACAAGCCTCTCTAATCTAGGATTGGAATACATCGACCTTTACTTACTCCATACTGCTTTTCCAACCGAAGTCAGACTCGAGCAGTGGCGCGCTTTAGCAGAACTACGAAATCGTGGCGTTGTGAAATGTATCGGTGTCTCAAATTTCTCTCAGCATCATATAGAGGAAATATCTTCAGCAGAACTTCCGCTGCCTGAGGCGAATCAAATTGAACTTCATCCTTGGTCCCAAAAAACACCGTTGCTCGAATTCATGAATTCTAACAACATTGTTCCGATTGCATACTCAAGTCTACTCCCCTTGCCTTCGTGGCGTGCGAATGCGCCACCCGATGTCATGGGAAATCCATCAAATGCTGGAAAAAACTCCGAGATGTTCGATAGCGGTGACACCGACGTTCAGTTCTTTAGTCGACTCGCAGAAAAATACAGTGCAACCTCTGCTCAAATTCTCTTGAAGTGGGCTATTCAACGAGGTTTTGCTATCCTTCCAAGAAGCACAAACCCTGTGCGAATGGAAGAGAATTTCAAACTTGACCACTTTGATCTCAACGAGGATGAAATGGCGGTGATGAATGACATGGACAGAGGCAAAGGGATGGCTTGGGGGCCTGTTGTCATGGACCCGATTGATGCAAACTAAATGCTCCAATGAAAACTCATCTAATCAGAGGGGACCCCTCTGATTAGGCATCCAAGCAGAGGGTACCCTCTGCTTTAAAGAAGAATAGGTAGAATGGCTAGGACAACCAATGGTGAAACTGCCATTCCCAAATCTCTAATAAACAAGATTAACATTGATTTTGTACTTGTTTTTGCTACTTTGTCAAACTCTTCTTGCATCTTGTCATCAATGATATCAGATACTTTTCCCGCTCCTGCTCTGGCAGCTTCTATTGCTGCTCCTACGGCTACCGAAGTAAGTAGACCTGCAGGACTCAACTTTCGCATTTTCAATGCCCGAAGACCCCACACCTTTGCGCTTCGTTTACCAACTCGAGAGGCTGCATCTATCGCAGTTGTTTCATCTCCGTCTTCAGTATCTTTCTTTGAAAATCTCCTGAAGAATCGCCGTGTTTTGATTCCAACATCTGCGATTTTCTTCAGTTTGTCGACATCGTATCGATCGACCGATATCAACATCCGACGGACTCGTAAAATTCTGAACGCATCGAATACAATCCATAACGAAAAGAAGGCCAGGAGAATTAGGAATCCGATGAAACCTGCTTCTTCCCAAGTGTTCCAGCCAATCGGATCGAACTTCATTCTAAAAAGAATTACACTCAGTGGTGGTAAAATAAACGCTAAGGATTCATTGAGTACCAATATCGAAAGTCCCCTAATCGGAAGCTCGCGTAATTGCCGTATCGCCCATCCACTATGTGGTGCGAATTTCTTGATAACTCGATAGAGTGGTCTTGCCAGCAACAGTGTTCTGAACAAGAACGGTAGCCAAATCAGAATTAGTACATACAATTCCCAAGGCCCTTCTGGAGGGAAAGCCGGGATTTGCAGTGGGTCAGACACAGTTGTCCATCCCCCTCTGCTTCATGAAGAAATCGTCGCATTCATTCCTTCTTGAGCATGTTTTTCATGCTTGTATCAATTCCGTCAAGGGCTTCACAGATCTTTCGGCCATACTTACGACCAATACCATATCCTGTACCAGCTGCCGAACCAGCGGCTATGGCGTTGAATGTCAATGAGGCGATTGCGAGTCCACCGATTA
>JAYXXD010000057.1:0-8851 GCA_036019775.1 Thermoplasmatota archaeon | reverse complement strand
ATTTGTGAGTTGCTCTCGCTCCTCAACATCTTGCTGATTTGGCGTAGTGATTAGGTTCTCTGACCAGTCAACTATGAACATTGAACGTTGATTGGTTCGGGAGGTAAGTACTGTACGCATCGCTTGAAATGCTTGATTCGGATCGTTGTAAGCCACTGGTGCACCGCAACCAGTGTCTTGAGTATCTCCTCCAAAATCAATGTCGTAGTCGTCGCCTTCTTCTTCCACCAAAGCGCTACCTTGAACCAAGTCAGTAAAGGAAGATAGTTGTGATGTAGATGGGAATGATAATCCGTCAATTCTATCCCATGTTCCTTGGATACTGAACATGTCCTGAAGACTCTCTCTCACCGCTTCAGCCAATCTTAATGTTCTTCCATCGTTAGTTTGCCATACATCGCGAACATTTCCATAAAGAATCAAACATCTTCGAAAACCTGCTTCTCTACGCACCGTTCTTTTCCATTCCATCATTTTCCGCTCCCTCCCATAGTTCTAGTATTCCCACCGGTAGGAAAATCCTTACTACCCTTAGAAATTCGATCTGGATTTTTCCAATTGTGTTGAACAGGGCCTGATTGTACACCAAATTGTTCCTCCATCATGAGTAATACATCATCCAAAGAATTTGAACAAGTTCTGTGTTTGAATCCGTCCATGTCAAATTCCATCTCCCCAGATGTGCGTACATCAAATCGGATGGTTCTACCTGATGACAATGTACCAATTACAGCAACATTTCCAGAATCTCGGAGGAGTTTCGGCTTGCCAACTACAAACCCAAGTTCAGTCATGGCTTTGACCACCGAGGAAATAATGTGACGACGAAGTTCCTCATCCACGGCAGCTTGATGATCAACATCACGCAGTGAAAGAGCCTCACTTTCAATTTTCTCAACGGTTTCTGTAACTTCGTCTAAAGTTGTCTCATCGAGCCTGTCTTTCAAATCGAGAAGTTCATTCATCAAGTGCTGATATTCTTTTTCAGAGGAGTTTTGGGTCAATTCCAATCGGAGATACTTGACCGATTCAAAGGCTGTTCTGTAAGCAATAGTTTTCTTCTCAACAATACGTTTATGTTCACGTTCTCTATCTTCTGAAAGGGTTTGAATTTGTTCCAATATGGCTTTTGATTTATGAAGACGTTTTAACACAAAATCGACATCAGCATCAACAATAGTGACTGTTGAGTCAACAGTTTGTTGCACAAAATCAAATTCCTCCTTGGCCCAAGTTCTTATCTCCTGAGTATTCAATGCTGAGGCTTTAGTTCGAACCTCAGCAACTACAGTAGCAATCTGTTGACGGACTTGTTTCCTCCGCTTTGCTTCTCGCTCTAGAGCGATTTGTTTTTGCTGCTTCTCAATCACCCATGCTGGTACTGTTCCTCTTGAACTCATTCTGCAGCCTCCTTCTTCTTTGCTTCCTTTTCGCCTCTCACAACAATCTCTTCTAGACGTGCGTTTATTTTCGGGAATATCTCTTTGTCTACGAATGGCATGAGATTTTTGACCATCTTGGCATTTTTGATCAAGTCGTCTCCAGCTCTAATTTTATTGCCAAACTCGGCTCCAACAAAACCATCCTTATTCTTAGCAATTGTATGCCATGTTTTTCCTTCTGCTGTAAATGATTGCAGTTCATCGCAAAGAGACTTAACAGCCTGTACATCTCCGGAATCAACGCTCTTAAGTTCAGTACGAATCGATTGACTAAACAAATCTGTTCTCACATTAACTGTTAAGAGTTCAAATTTAGAGTCATCCATGTCAGCTAAATCACTAAAATTGACTTGAAATGTGGATTCTTTCACAGAACGCTTCCAATGGAAACTGAAATCTTCAGCAGTAAATGGTGATTTTTCATCCTCTGCAATAGCTAGTTCAGTTTCAAGATCTGCAAAAGATACCAATTTGTCCAAATCTCCAAGATAGGATTTCTTCAATTCAGCAAGCTCTTTTGCCATGCCGGCGGAATCGAGTAACGTCATTAGTGATACTATGGACTCTGGTAGTTCAAAATTTGGTGATTTAGGTATTGCTTGCATCCACTGTTGCATTCCATTTTGAAGAATTGTATCAAGAACATCCTTGAATTGTGGTCCATGATTTATCTTTGGAGCATCGGCAAGTTGCTGCATTAGTCCTAGTGGTAAATCCTCAAATTGTGGAGGAAGGGCTTGCAACAAGGACACAACCCAAACATGTCCGCTCGAGGGGTGATGAGCATTCTCATTAATGAAATTGGAGGCTTTTTCAACATACGCTTCCAATTCCAAAACTGTAAGCGTGGAATCCCATTGTGTACCTTTCTCGGTTTGCCATGAACCTTTTGTTGGCGGTTGACCAAGGTCGGCAACCTCTCGCATCACAGCAATCAAACGGAGTGTGTAATCTAGTTCAGCATTCAATCCTGCAGTATGAGCATAACGATTGCGCTCCCTACGTACTAAGTCAGCACGAGCAAACAGTGATTCTGACATAACCTGTTTATATTTCAATGCTGCAAGTGCTTTCGCAACATTTTCAGTAGTCATATTCTTAGAACCCGCCAGTTCAAGCACTGTTTCTTCAAAAAATCGAGATGCGTTGAACTTGGTATTATCGCAATGACCAACCCATGCGTATTCAAGTCGTGCTGCGTCTTCCCAGGGAAGTGGTTTTTCTCCACTCGAGTGCGCTTGCCATGTTTTTCCAAGTGTGTAATTCGAATCTTTTGAAATCACGCTATTCAGTATTGATTGTTGGAGTTTTGGCTCAAACATGGACCAGCAATTTTCAACACCATCAATTTTGGATAATTGATTTATGAAGTCGTCAGCACTCTTCATCAAATCTGGTTCAAAGAGATTCATACGTTCAGAAAACACTGCATCCATAAACATTTGAAACAGATTGAAAGTTGATCCTTTACTCAATTCCATTGCACTGCGGTAACTCTTACTTACCTCTGAAATATCCTTAATTCCGTTCACCTCTTTTCTCAACCACTCAGTAAAATCTGGCATTGAACGAGTGAACAGATAACGCTCCCTTGGGTCTTCAACCTTCTTTCGAAGGTAGGTGTTTGTCTCGGAGAGAAGTATACTCCCTCTTTCTCCATCAAAGATAACTGCAGGAAGGGAGACTTCGTGTGCTTTGTTATGTCGGCCTTTAATGTTAATAGAAACCAATTGCAACATAAAATCTTGTGTGGCAATAGTGTGATTGGGAACTTTCGTATCTGAGGGAGGAATAGAGATTTGTAACCCTTCACTGCCCTCTTGTTGTTTCACTTTGGTGTTCTTAACTCCTTGAGGGTATGTCACTAATGTTCGATTTAGAACCAAGGCTGGTTCATCATCGATACAGGATATCTCCGATAGTAGGTCCTTGTGATTATTGAGAAGCAACATGCTCTTGGATGAAGAACTAATATTACGTTTGATATGTGCCATCGCCGAAACTAGTGGTTCGACTTCATGTGGCTTTGCAGTTGTCTTCAATTTGGTTTTGATACTCATTTCTTCTTTGAAACGATTTAGAAGACGAATTTCCGCCTCTTTGTTTTCTAAAAGGAATTTTTCAATCCAGCTAAGTCTCTTTGACGAAGACCCTTTAAGATGAACAAAGAATATTGGGCTGCTGTTCTCATGCGAAACAGACAACGTAATGCAAATCGGTAAATGCTCGATTGTATTGGAATCATTTACTGACTCAAGTCGTAAAATGTTTACGTCATCAATGTTATCTGCCTCCCTCAAGGCCTTCTCAACTTCGTTCTTCACCGGAGAAGAAGGTTTTATTATCGCTTTTTCGATTGGCAGCCAATTTTTCGCCTTTGACCTTTGTAAATGACGGTTACTCAACGTTTCATCGTTCAGTGCAATGAGATTATTCGTACCGAGACACCTGACTAAATCGTATCCTTCAGTGGTTGTTGGCTCAACAATCTTACCCCTTGACAGCTGATCTTTACCTTCTTTGGTGACTCTCGCTTTGAATCCTAATAGTCGCTTTAGGTGGACGGTTATTTTCTCTCTGAAGGAAAGCTTTCGTGGATTCTCTTGTTGCTCGATTTGTGCCTGCAAACGTTCAACTTTGCGTTCTATGTTTCTGCGTACAGCCCCGTGATAGGCATTAGCATTTAGGCCAAGTTGAAGACGATCGATTTCTTCTTTTAAATCAGATAATTCTTCATTTTGTTTCGCACCCGTTTGTGATTCAATTGCACCTGCACGCACTAAAGAATCCAAAGTCTCTTGGATTAATTCAGGCTCTTTGAGACCGAGTTTAATAGCAATTTCAGCTGCCGAAACATTTGGGATTTCATTAAATGCTCGCAATGTATATTTTTCCAAAAGTGATAAGCTTCGCTCACGCGACAATACTGCCTGGACTGGGCAGCGTTGTAAAGGCCAAAATGATTCAATGGTATGAACTGGTGAACTACCTGGCTCTTTTCGGAAAGAAACATGATTTAGAGCAGTTTTGGCATCTTCAGAGCATTGTACGACCATCGATCATCCCTCCTTTCCCAATTATTCGATGAATATTTCTGAAGATTGATTTCTCCACTATAGACCCATCATCACGTTCAATACGTACATCATTAACTTGCTCCAGCGTGAAACGATTTCCTAAAATGACTAGTAGATTTTGCGCACGAGAGAAAGCAACGTTGATTCGCTCTGGAGAACGAACGAATGATGTGCGGGTAGTATTAATTCCGCCGTCATTAAAACCTCCCCGCTTAGATGAGACTTTTTTCGCATTGAAAGAATAGTTTGCAACCTTCGCCTCAAAAGCTTCCTTCTTACCTTTGCCCTTGATTTCGGGCGATGTAACCATGCTGACTAATACAACTGGTCGTTCACCACCCTGAAATCTGTCGACCGTATCAGCGCGTACGCTGAGGTTAGGCCATCGGTTACGCATGGCTGACCATGAATCTCCCTCGTTCGCAATTTCGCGAAAAGCATTCTTCTGATCTGCATAGAATGTTATGAAGCCAACCGGAAGTCGTTGGTCATGATCTAGATGTCGTAGCATTGGATCTTCAGACCATTGAATTCTTTCGATCGAGGCTTTTTTGGCTGCAATCTGTTCTTCGAATTCGTCCAACATGTATTTTGCCAAATGAACCTCTCGTATATTTCGGCGAGAAGTCGTGGTTTCGGGCCTAGTCTCTTCGCAATACTTTCCGTCTCGGTCAAATGTTGAATCGACCCAAACAACGTGTTGATCTGGAGTAATGATATCTGAGCCTTCACGTAAAGATGTGCCACCTGAATCTTTCTTTTTGAGGTGGAAACCATGCTGCTTCAGCAGAGCCTGTTGATCTTCAAGCAACCCACATGTGAGTTTGCCTTCATAAAATTCGTTGATGCACATTCTTATCTGCCCATGCATTCGATACTGTTTTAGCAAAGTGACTTTCAATGAAGAGTGGGCTTCTTTAAAGTATTCAGCAAACAATGCTGACGTTACCATTCGCTCAAATTTACCACCTCGGGAGAATCGTTCATCTTCGATTTCATCAGCTTGTAATTCCTCTCGGCTCTTTGAAGTTGGATCTTTGAATGTAGGAGGCAACTGTCGATGGTCGCCAACTAAAACAGCCTTTTTTCCAAGAAGTATTGGTAGAAGGATTTCAGGTGGTGTAGCTTTACTAATTTCATCGATGATTACGATATCAAATGGTGACTTCAAATGTTGGCTGTACCATGCTCCTTTACCAGCAAACGAAGTAGTTACTCCTTCAACATTAACCATTTGAGTATACATAGTTTCTAGGTCTTCTAATGTTGATTTCTTAGGTTCTTCTAAATCATTCAGCCAGTCGCCTCTAATGTTCCGCCAAATCGAGTCTGCCTCGATATTCGAGTTATTGTTAGATAGCCAAACCTGTGCTCGGGCCTGCAATGCTGACAGGTCTATGCTCGTACTGGATGCATCTGCGGAAACCTCATCTGGTAGTCTGGACAATAGAACATCACAGCGTTGTTTTGCATCATCGTGTTTTCTCTTGGCACGTTCTGATGATTCTTGATTTGTTTGGAGTTTATTCTCAATTTCAATTAGTTCATTTTCGACAGATTGTATCTCATCTCCAATAGTCGATACCGTCTTTTCTACTAACGCTACGGCTTCAATCAATGATCTACTAGGAGTAAAAATGAAATTTGTGTCCAGTTCTATTGATAAAACAAATTCTTTCAAGTCTGCTGGTTGTTCAAGTCGTGATGTTAAATCATTGATCTCTATATATGGATTATCGAGCATGTTGTTGAGTCGGTTCAGACGCTTAGTCCATCGAATCCAGTCTTCTCCCGATTCCGGATTATTTTCGCGTTCCTTGTTCAATTGCTGCTTGATTTCTTCGGCAAGAAGATAATTCTCGTCCGCAATTGCTTGGTCTTTTTCTTGCTCGAGTTTGATAACAATTGGAGAGATAATACTTTCAAGCGGGAGATTCTCTAGTAAATCACGAATTTGAGCATGGATTTCGTCAATTTTTTGTCCTTGTTGGAAATCTTTGTGTTCTTTGAATAAAGCATAATCCAAACCTGCAGAGGAAGAAAGAGTCTCCGTAATTCCATCCAATGTATTTTGAGCAAGGTGATGTTTTACTGCATGTAATGCTGTTCTTTGCTGAGTAATACGCTCTCGGTCTAATTGCTTATTATCCTGTTCGGCTATGAGTGCCAACTTCTTGTTTTGCAAGACATCAAGTGATTTTATCTGTGCCTTCATCTCATCGAGAACCAAAGGTAAAGTTTGTTCAGACTCGAGTACCGCCTTGCGCGATTCAAAGAGCGATTCTGCCTCGGCTTGTTCAATTTCGCAATGATTCCGAATAGATGGAACAAAAAAGTCCCTTATAACATTTGATTCCAAGAACTTCTCTGCCTCAGGATCAATTTCAGCACTCTGTGAATAGCGACGAATCGGACGAATATTGGGGGTATTCGCAAAGCGACCAAGTGCGTTATCGACTGCTAGATTTGATTGACTCGCTAATAAAACACGCTCACCTTTTTCAGTCGCTTGATTGATAATTTCAGAAATGACTGTTGTTTTTCCAGTTCCCGGCGGACCTTGGATAAGAAAAACATCTTCCGCAGCTAATGCTCCACGAACGGCTAATTCCTGTTCCTCATTCATAGGACTAAGGGTTGGATACTCCAACTCTGGCAGATTGCGAGGATTACTTTCTGCTTTCTTGATATCAAAGAGCCATTCATGTACATTATTGTCTGCTTCAAGTTCTTTGAGACGCTCAAGTCCTTTTCTTTGGCGGTCAATCTGGATTAAATCTCGGGATACATCGTTGATAAGAAACATACCGATGTAATCTTCTCCAAGACCTATCATCGGGTCCTCTTCGACAGGTGGCGTTACCCGCAAAAAGAATTCAAGCATCCCATCCTTAGTTGGCGTTGGTTTACCGCGAACTTTGATGAACCTGCCTGCATCTTGTACATCTCCTCTAGTTGCATTTTTATTTTGCGAATCCTCTTTTCTTTTCCATTCGATGTCGTCATCCGAGTGGTCATTCGTGATGCCGTAGAGGTGACTTCCTTTATTGCGACGATTCGAAATTTGAGAATATATTCGAGGTGAACAACGGAGTTTGAACACATATTCTGGGCTATCAAGAGTAGGTTGATCGATGAATAGGATTTGAGCACCCCATTCTTTATTTCGATTAGCATCATACATAGCATTGAGGTATTCGGTCCAATCCGCAAGCCGATTATTGACTTCTTTCTTTGTGCTCTTCATTGCACGCATGGTCGCAGGTAATTCCACAGGCACTGATTCCAAATCCCAGATTTGAAGAATTCCATCTATTTTGTAATCGTTCAAATCTTCTGCATAAATTCCTCCTAGGAACTCTTCATCGTTAACATCAATCTTTGTGATTACTCTAAATTGAACTGTATCAAAAATTAATCGTTGAGTACTTGCATCTTTTGGATTCACATCAATGGTTACAACCGCAATGGGAACATCCCCTTTCATGCCAACTAGGTTCAATTTCTTAGCTTCATCGGGATGAGGAAAAAGGGCCCATTGATCTTTTGCTTTGAACTCCATACTTCGGCGAAGAACGTAATGCCGTTCCGAATCGCCATCAAAAAGGCGTTCGAGATATTCTAAAGCGAAAGGCGCCCATATATCCCGGTTTTCTTCATTTACCCGGCGTTTTTCAGAAGGAGCAGGGGCGTCAAAACCGAGAACCTCGAAATTATCAGCCACCCATTGAGTCAGTCCTGGAGCAGCCCTCCACTCGGAAACATAGGGCTGGCCGTCACGATTAGTCCGTTCTTCTTGGCCGGAGTCACGGCCGAAAAATGCGTCCCTGTAATAACAAGTAAAGTCTTCAAAAGAATTCTCAACCATTTCCATACCTCCGTTTTACTAATTCAATTCAGTTTTGTATATTATCTTTAAGACTAAGAATTTGCTAAACTTTTGTTATTCGAACTCATCCACGGTCTAATTATCATAGTAAATTGATCAATAGTGAAACCCGATTCCCGATAATCCTTTGGCGCTTTCACACTACCGAAACTTAGCATAAATCCTTGCGGATGGATAAACCAACCATCTGAAAAGATAGGACCTAATTCTGACAGAGATATCCCTTTCTTGAGAGCTTTCTTGCTCAAAATTGCTGATTGGCCAAACTCTGATTGCCTAATGACTACATCTGCTCCCAAACCAAACAAATGTGCTGCCTTAACCTTGACATCATCAGGTACGATTGCAATACCATCTTTAATTTCAATTTGCTTTGCTACGTTTTTCATTTCAATATAGCGTTTTTCAGCTAAAATTTTCCCTTTGATTAATTCAAATGCACG
>JAYXXD010000056.1:0-9033 GCA_036019775.1 Thermoplasmatota archaeon | reverse complement strand
CCCGATGTGTGCATGCGCAGCCGATGTTGATGAAGCGCATCAATTAGCAGAGCTTGGCCCTACATTCATCGCAGTTGAGCCACCAGAACTCATTGGCGGAGACATTTCAGTCACAACTGCAGATCCTGCCATCGTTTCTGACACGGTCAATGCCGTTCGTGCCATTAATCCTCACGTTCGCGTTCTTTGTGGTGCAGGTGTAAAAGATGGAAAGGACGTTAAAACCGCTGTTGAACTTGGCGCACATGGCGTGCTGCTCGCCTCTGGTGTGACCAAAGCGACCGATGTTGATGCTGTGCTTGCTGACCTTGTTGCAGGCTTGGAAAACTGAGGAGTTGAACAAATGGCTCGCAAAACGAAGCGCAAGCCTGTTCGAATCGCACATGAGTTGTCAAGAACTCGTCGCAAGGCCATCGAAAAGGCCCTACAAGAGCATCAAATCGAAGATCGTGCAGAATGGGATCGAAATTCAGAATGGGCCGATTATCGCTTTTACCGAAAACTGGTGAAAAGGGGGACCATTCGGACGATTGAACTCCCATTGCTTGAAGTGACCATCGGGGACCCATGGTCAACCTCAGTGACCATCATTCACGGCAAGCGCCCAGGTCCTACAATCACCATTCTTGGAGGCATGCATGGAGATGAACTCACAGGGCCATCTGCTTGTACGCATTTGCTAAGTACAGCATTTACCGACCCAGAAAAGCCACTCGATCCGGAAACATTAGCAGGTACCATTCGAATCGTCCCTGTTGTGAACATGCCAGGTTACCGATCAAAATCGAGGTATTTCCCCGATGGAAGAGATTTGAATCGAAATTTCCCGGGCAACTCAAAGGGCTCATCGACTCGAAGAGTTGCTCATCAAGTATGGAAATATCTCGTCGAAGATTCGGATGCAATCATTGACTTACATAGCGCAGGAAAAGGACGTTCAAACATGCCGCAACTTCGAGTTGACCTTGCTCATGCTGGTTCAAACATCCTTGCTAAGGCATTTGGAATCGAAATTCTTCTCGATTCGAAACCACCGAAAGGATCGCTTCGCAACAATGCGAATTTGGAGGACATTCCAGCCATTACCTACGAAGGTGGTGGAGCAAATTGGCTTGACCAAGCATCGGTCAAGGTTGCTGTTCATGGTGTCATGAATGTTCTTCGAAAACTCAAGATGGTTCCTGGAAAGCCACACAGACCTCGATTCAGAATGCTTGCAAGTGGATCCACATGGCTTAGAGCTGGTGAAGGGGGTCTTCTCGACTTGTTTGTTGACAGTGGTTCAATCATGAAAGAAGGTGACGTTGTAGCACGTATATCCGACCCAGCCACACCAGGCTTGTCTGTCGATATCCTTGCGCCAGAAGATGGGCTCATGATTTGTATTGCCACGAACCCATTCGTAGCAGCAGGGATGCCAGTTGGTCATTTCCTACCAATCTCAAAACACATGTCCCTGCTCGAAGAGCAAGTCGATGGGTTCGGCCGGTTTATCACGCAAGGATCACTTGATGAGCCCGTGTGGCGAGAGGAAGAAGAAATTGAAGTCGAAGTCCGTGGCGAATGGGATGGTGGCAGTGTCGACAGTGGATGGCTTGAAGCAACACTGGAAGAAGTCAATCGAGAAGACAACACGGAAGAGGAAGCATGAGCATAGGCTAGTCACTGCGCACACCGTTTGCTCTATCTGCTAGTACCACTGAACCGATTGAACAGAGAATGGGAAAGCAAAGGGTTGCTCTGCTTCATCAACTGTCTTCATCTTCATTCTTTTCGGCTGCAGATTGTGCTCTAGCCTTGAAATCTTGATTCGTATCCGTTTTGTCAGCGTGGGCTTGTATTCGTGATGCACTCTTCGCATCCATTCTCTGACTCCATCGCCCTGAACTGCCGGATGATTGTCTTGATGAATCGTGAGCAGGATTGTTTGGATTCAACTGATTGGAGCGATTGTCATTTCCACTTTTGTTGGCTCTGTTGTTAGGATTCAGGCTATTTGACCGTTGATCTCTTTGAGATTTAGACATCCTTGAATGCCTCCGAGAATTTCCTTTGCCACGCGATGACCCACCTTTGCCCGAACCTCTTGACACATTATTCCCTCATTCGACTTGGTTAATCTCTACTTTATATCTTCCCACATGTTATTGCGAGACAAGGAAATAACAGATTTTTCGACATGCTCCGGCTTTAATTTGGATTTTATTCCACTAGCTTCCGCATTCTTGGCTATGCAATATATTCCGAATCGTACCCCAAGTCCTAATTTATTGACAATTGTGAGTTCATCATGATTTGATTTCTCCTCGACTTCTTGCTCCCAAGCAACCCTTAGATACTCATTTGACTCAATTCTTTCAATCATAGAGTCCAACGCACCAATCAGTGACATTTGCTCACTAGGGTTGAGTGTGTGCAGAGAAACCTCCTCGCCGAGAAGGGACCACCAGCGTGTCAAGTCACCAGGGATTTTAGCCTCATTTGGAATCCACAATTCCATACTCCCTCTTGTTTGAAGGGCTAATCTTGGGTGGTCAATCATAATTCCCAATTCACCTGCGTCTCCTCGTTCGGCCTCTGTGTCTCCAAAGGATAGTGTGTTATCTGAAGTAATCATCAATCGAGTGTCATCGACAATGAACAGCTTTGCATGAGTTTCCATAGGCTCGTTTGACTTAATGGGGTAGAGTCCGAACTTAAGCATGCTATAACTTACAGATTCACCACGAATTTTTGTGAACTTTTGAACACTAGGATTTTTCATACCAGGTTTGATTTCTTCGATGAATTCAACTTCATTCCCAGATTTAAGTTCATACTTTTTGACCAATGCAGGGGGGACGAATACGTTAACCGGTTTGGCTTGAATAAATCCAAACCCTCTTTCATGAATGTGCAGAATACGGCCTTTTTTCGAGTCATTATCCTCTCCCAGACCATAATTCCTTAACTGTGTAAGTTGATTTTTTGCTTCTTTCCTTCCTCTCTTATCTACTTCATCAAAGGGTTTCGAGCCTGGTGCATGACGACCCCACCAAATGTGAACTGATGCCCCGGATTTCGATGCACGTTGTCCGATCCTCCGGATGGTTGCTTTATCCAAACCGTTGCTTCTCAAACCATCACTCGCCATCACGATTCGCTTGTCAAATCGCTCTATACAATCCGCCATGAAAGGACGGTGTTCTAAAGTACGAATCAGTGACCACCTTGGTCTTTCAGCAATATCTCTCAACATTCGTTCCAATTTCGTATAAGCATACCAATCTTCACCTGATTTGATGTCGTTTTTTATCTCTGCAATTTGCTTTTCAACTACGTTCATTAGAGAAAATTTGGTTCGTTTGATCTTTCCTAAATCAGAATACATCTTGTCAGTATCATTTACCAATTCGGTTGGTATCCACTCCTCTTCATTGGAAACTTCAAGCATTGATTTCGCGCAATGGATATCCTTGATCAACAAACCAGATTCGAGGACACCCGACTCCAATGAACCACTGAACAGATTGCAAGAGCAGATTAATGCCATTCCAGTGTCGGATATGACCAATTTCGTATGACTCGATTTTGGAGACACCCCTCCTTTCAGTTTGAATCGCTTGTCTTTGGCGAGTGTGGAGATATATTGTTCAGTATTTTGGATGTCTTCGGGCGATCGGCCACGATCTGGCTCACCGAATGAAAGCAGAATATCTGGTTGAACTCCTTCTGAGGCCTCTGCCAGTAGTTCAGCCACATCATCTGAGAATCGTGGATTGCTGAATGAGGTCACAATGAATACCTGTTTCTTGGCTGAGCGAATGACTTCTTGTGCAGCATCCCACATATCTTGACGGAATCCAACAACCTGTTTGACCCAATCAAGCCGTGGGCGCTCATCTTGTTTTATCTGGTCAAGGATTGTATCGAGTATATCCAATGTCTTCTTCCGAACGACTTCGGGCTTATCTGCGAATTTTAATGCCGCCTTTTTGAATTCATGCAGTGCCTGAATTTCAGGAGAATACGGCCATTCGTATTCAGCTTCTGTCACTTCAGGCTCATCCATTTCAAATCCGGGTTCTTTATCGATATAATCACCAATCAATTGCTTGAAAGGCCCTTCTTCATACACCCAAAATTTTCGCCCGGTTCGATCCTCTTTCTGT
The DNA here is from genome assembly GCA_036019775.1 of Thermoplasmatota archaeon. Taxonomy (GTDB): domain Archaea; phylum Thermoplasmatota; class Poseidoniia; order Poseidoniales; family Poseidoniaceae; genus MGIIa-L2. The sequence goes on along the minus strand of JAYXXD010000056.1, from coordinate 4,882 downwards.
GAAATCTTTGTCCTCAAAAATAAGATTTCGCTACTTGATTCCAAACTCTCAAGACGCACATGTCCCAGAATCTTTTTTCTATCTATTTTCGATTCACTAGCCAACCATCCTAAGAACGGTTTGGCCAAATCCTTGACTTCACCTTCCGATTTATTCACATCCAATTTTGGAATCGGCGCTAATTGATGTATGGAGCCTGTAATATCATCATCAAGGCTGAGGTTCTTTTCCCCCATGGTCCAGTATTTTCCTTTCCACAAATCCCTCATCACAGGTGTGGAGTACTCACTAATCTTGGAAATTGATGAAGAGGAACGGGAGAGTGCATCCAATCGATGGACAGATTGTGATTTTGATTCAATCTTCTTGATTGATTTCATGCCATCCATGAGTGGTTTTAGAGGGTCATCTTTCTCCACTCTGAAGATGATGTGTAGGACCTCAATTGGAATCTCAATAATGATACTAGCTCCACTCAATTTTTCACCCCCTAGATTATTTTCCCATGATTGCGAACCGATTCAAGGAATCGAGATAATTGTCCCTCATCCTCCGCCCAATCGGTATTCTCGATATGATCGATGGATGAAATTACAATAAGGCCTTCTCGGGCGCGAGATAGAGCCACGTTGATTCGACGTGGATCGCGGAAGAAACCCCACCTTCGAGATGATCCTGTACGCTTGTTGTTACGTACAAGACTGAGGAGAATGAAATCGGCTTCCTTTCCTTGAAAACCGTCCACTGTTCTGACGTTTTCGTGATGTTTCTTTGGCAGGTTGCTGCGTATTTCTGCAACTTGTCCCTTGTATGGGGTGATGGCTATGGCGTCACTCCCACTGTTGAGAAGTTCCTCAAGATGCTTGGCGGCAAACTTTGCTTCGGCCTTGTTACAATACGATTTGGCGCGAAAACTCTCTGTACCATTTGGAATATCTGCAATGAGAAGCCTCTCAACATGTTCTCCAAAGACGCCAGGGAGTTGTTCATCGTCAACACTGTTTACCTTCTGTAGAGAGAATGGCTTTCCATAGAATATCTCACCAACCGAATCGGACAGTGATTGGAACATTCGCCATTGGCTGGAGAGTACATCTCCATTGGTAATACCGTGGATTAGTTGGAATGGTTGAAGCCATGCTTCGATCCGATCAGAAATACCGGTTGGATTGAAATCTCCACGCTTTGCAAATCGTGTTGTAAGCTCTACCAATTCACGTTCAATACTACGTCTGGATTTTGGATTATCCCAATTGCTCAAACCATCATCAATGCAATCTTCAATCGCTTTCTGTATTTCACGTAATTCAAATGGAGGAAGTTGAAGATGATCACCAATAATCAGAGTGTTCATCGAAATTGACACGGGGCCAATCAACTCAGAAGGGTAAGATTTCCCGGCTTCTTCTATGATGGTGAAATCGAATGTCTCTCCAGACTGTTGTAAATTCTCCATTGTACGGTCCAAGGTAGTCGTGCAAACAACGGAGGCTGTTCGAGTAGCTAAGTCCTCAACCCAAGTAGCCAATTTCCCAATTTCTCGCATCTTCTTTTCTGGAATCGAAATATCCTTGAGGATTCTATTGGTTATGGCTTCGGGCAGAACATCTGGACTGATGTCTCGTTCCACATCAGATTCACTATGATTAACTCTAACCACGTCAAAAGAATCGCCCAATTCTTCTCGAATACGGTTCGATAGATGGTCAAGAGCCAGGTGTTCCTTTGAACTTACTAGAATCCTAGCACAAGGGTTTTCCTTGAGAATGTCTTTCACAATCTGACAAGCAGTCCACGTTTTACCAGTCCCAGGCGGTCCCTGAAGGGCCATGATGTTCCGTTTTTGTGACAATCTCCAATCATCCAAATTTCTCGTATTCAGCGGTAACTGGAGTAGGTTTCGTATCGCTTCTTTTCGTACGCCCAACCTGATTATTTTGTCCTTCCTCATCATCAATGCTTTCTGCGGAACGCTCGCCATTTTCAGATACCCTGAGTCTGATAATTTGGCGTTCTCCTGAGAAGACTTAATCGTTAGAAGGAACGGATCCTTTTCGTGGATATTTTCCAACTTCCAGATATCACCGTCTTTCCATTCAAATACGCGTTCGGATGAATTCAAAGCAACATCCATTTCTCGGTTACGCACTGCAGATTCCCATAAATCATGTGCATTGGCATTTCCATCACGGCGTTCGATTCGAATGGTGGCAATCCCCTTGTTGATATCGTGATGCTCTAATTCATACTTGTAGCAGGAATTTTCAGCATGACGAAATTCTGCTGCAAGCGTCCCGACCAAATTGCGGATAGTATCATCATAAAGACCGGCATTCCAGATTTTCGTTTTCCCTTGCCAACAAAGCGCCCTTTCGATCCAAGGATTCACAAGATGGGGATCTGGATATGGGGAAATTAGGATTGGAATTTCGATACCAAGTGCATCGGGATCTGGCGTTCTTGAAGGCATCCAAAAACCATGTGGATTGGCTGTGATTCTAAATCTCTCACGATTATATTCAATCCACATGGAATGACGTTCTTCAGTGAGATTCACAACCAATTTCCCTTCTCCTTGTGTTTCGTTGTCTTTGCGAAAGACCAAACCGTCAATTCGTGATAGGATAGCCTCAATCGATTTGCAGCCAGAGAATGACCTAGCTTGATTCGGAAGGCAAAATTTTGCTGCAATCTTTGCAAGCGACAAAACATCAGTCCGTTCGATTGAGCCTTCTTGTATATCGCTCAAGTCAGGCACCAAGATAAATCGTGTACCACTGTATTTCATTTGTTCAAAGCTGTAGTTGAATTGAGAGTATGAAATCTCAAATCGACCTGAGATCCCAGTCCTTTCCAACCTCAACAAATCTATCAGAAATGTGGCTAATACTGTTGGTTCAACAACCCCATTGTTCTGTGGATAATCTTTGAAAAACTGCTCAGTCAACATATGGTTATGATGGCTGTGATCTAATACAATGCTATATTCCTTATCGGTTGGAAAGTGATCCACAACTCTAGCGATTGGATATCCGTCATTCCAAAGTCCCCAACACGTCCTCGCTCTTATCGCGCACATATGATGCAGTGCGGACAAACTGATCCCACGCGGAATGACCCTTTTCTTGGATCCGAATAGTGTTATTTCAACTGACATAATAATCTAATTTTTCAGACTTCTCAAACGTTATGGTAGTGTTTTTCAAAATTCAATAATCGAGGGGGCGTGTCTTCTCTGGTTTTCAATGATGCTTCGCCCTTCTTAAACAATTCACTTAGCCAGAACAGTAATTATCCCACTGTTTTATGGGGTTTGACTCAGAGGGTAGCGAGTGATTCGACCCACTGCAAGCCCTTTGATGGGCCAATACCTGAGCAATGGGTATTCGGATGAACCCTATGATTCTATCCGAATTCAATTTGGCAGGGGATTGATTTATTTTTCATCAATCAATACACTGTTTATGCGAAGCGACCAAGTTTTTGTTTTACTGCTGATAATTTTGATACCGATGACTGGATGTTTTGACAACAGTGTTGGAGATGCTGAAGGGTCACAAGATAGTGATTCTTCATCAGATTCTACTGGAGAGTCAACCAACACTGCAAATTCAAACAATGCACAAGCAAGAACTTGGTACTCCTCAGGTGGCGTAGCAAAAACCAACTGGGATGATGGACACTACTCTGGAATGAACTGGGATAATGACTCAGATGATTATAGATATATTTCGAGCAGCGGACAGAGGTGCATCAGTTATGGTCCATTTTACGATTCATCCACTGGAGAATTAATTGGTCAAAGGTGCAATGAGTGGGGATATCCAGAATCTTCTGAAGATTGGAATTTAACCGATTGCACCCAAAATGGTGGAGTTGTGGTTTGGCAGTATGATGTTCAAAATAATTCAGATTATTACAGATATGCACCGAATTGTAGAATCTCATTTGCAACCATCAACTCTACGGCTGGTGAAGCATTGATGATCTATGAATGGTCTGGATTCTCAATATCATCTACTTGTGACGGGGTAAGCGCATATACCGGATCAAGTGCATTAAGCGGCAAAGAATACGTGATTGCACCAGGTACTGCACTAGACTGCACTCATGAATTGTACAGAGTTTTGAGTTATACTTATTCTCAAAACAACTTTGATACTCAATCTATCTGGTCAATAGTTTATGCTGTTCAAGATACTACTGTTGTTTGAGCAGAGGGCCCCCTTTGCTTGAATGGGTAGGCAGAGGGTAGCGCCTGACAAGACCCACTGCGAGCCCTCTGATGAGGTCAAAACGAATCAGTGGGTTTTTGCATTGACCCTATGATTTGTTTGAGTAACGATTGAATCAGAGGTTGGTTTAATCAAAAAATGAGAGGATTGTCTCAATAGTTTTTGGAAGAGCAATCAATGCGAACGCAATGATTAGAATCGTAAAAAATTGTTTTGTAGACATTTCATCTTCCTTACCTTCCTCTTTCATTTTCTTTGAACGCTTCATCTCGTAGGATATGGCCCATAAAATGAACAAAACAAAAGCAATCACTCCAATGATTGGTATAACGATGATTGCAAGAAAGGCAGCGGCCTCATTTGACATTGGTTAATTGTGCAATTCCCAACATATAGTCATGATTACATTTGGAATCACATATGTCCGAATCAGAGGGGACCCCTCTGCTTCGGCGTCTTGTCAGAGGGTACCCTATGATAGGGCATCTAAGCAGAGGGCCCCCTCTGATTCATTGGTTCTTGGTTTGTAGGAGAAATTGAGATAAACCAAAACGAGGTAGTTAACTCCATGATACAACAGATTCCTTCAGTTCCACCTAAACCCGGTCTGAAATTGATCCTGTTGCCGATTATATTGTTCATTCTTG
>JAYXXD010000055.1:0-9222 GCA_036019775.1 Thermoplasmatota archaeon | reverse complement strand
CAAATCGTCTTTATGGTGGGCTGAATGCCTTGGGGCGGCGAAAGCGGCTCATGGGTTCCTGCATGCGGACGTAGATGTCTCGCCCCCACATGATCCGGGTGTTGAGAACCGTTTCCGGAGGGAAACGGGAACCAAATAACCGGGGGAACAGGTCAGGCCGGGAACGGAGCATCCCTACCTGGGGCCATGGGTGCTGTGGGGATCCGGGACGGAGGAAGTGTGTAGATACGACCTTTGAGAACGAGCGTCCACCCAAGGATTCCCACCTAAATATCAAAGACAACATCACTGTACCAACCAGGACCTTCGAATGTTGGCACTTCTGACCACTGCGAGTTCAATATTCGTCCAGATTGCAATTCAGCAACAGAAAGGTCGTGTCGGGTGACAGCTTTAATTTCAACTTCCTTTTTTACATCATCTGAATGAACCCAACGAACCTGCGCTTCAAGATATATTGATTCATCAATTTCCTCTATTTTGATCGAGCAATCGACCAACCATTTTTCTTCTACTTGATCCATGAAAAGTATTTCTTCCAACCATTTCACTAGGAGCAATCCATTGGAATCATCATGCATTGGAACATGAACATTCCATACTGCTGAGTGTTGTATTGCATCCTGTGGGATTTGACCCTCTAAGAGATAATTTTGCATTCCTAATGCTGTTTCTTCAAACAACCTCGACCTGGATGGAGCAAATGAGCGTAAACCAACATCTGCTGTTGTCGGTCTGGGCCAAGAACTCATTGACTTCGCCTCATCGTTTCGACACTTGCAACGACCATGCGATTTCACCAATTCGTTCAATCATATCATCCAGTCGTAAAACGAACCGCTCCGTTCGGTCAGCATTCAAGATACACTCGCTAGCAGCATTTGCCAGTTGAGCGGTTTCTTCGACGGACAAATTCAGCGTAATCGCAGTTGCAACGGCGACTGCAGCAGCATCAATCAATCCAATCATTTGGCGAATATCTTCCAACATACACTGTACGTGAACAGTTTCCTCATTTTTTGAATGGATTGTAACTCCATCTTGCCCTTCAAGAATTAACAGGTGTTTCCACTCATTTGTTTCGAGTAACATAGATGCTGCTTCAACACCTGTGGTAGCACCCAATCTTCGTCGCATAAGTTCCAACCCCTTGGATTGGAACAGTACCCAGTCAACACCTTGAGTTCGATGCAAGCCGGTTAGTTTTGGATCAGCGATTATCGGTACATTATGTTCCTTTGCAGCTTGAATGAGACGCTGAGCACCTTTGTCATCGAGAACACCAAGTCCATAATCAGACAAAATCAAGCATGAAGAGTTAGGAACTGCTTCAATTGTCCGATCAATTAGGGTCTCTAATGCATTGGATGATATCGGCTCATCATCTTCAATATCCCATCGAAGGAGTAGTTGTTCGCCTTTGATCAACCCTTCTCTTGCACCGAGTAATCGTGTCTTTACAGTGGTTGTTCGGCCTTCAAGAACTGCAATTCCTGATGTTTGTACTCCTTCTTCTTCAAGCATCTCTAAAATGGCTATTCCAGAATTATCATCACCAACGATTCCGTGAAGATGACTGTTTAATCCAAGAGAATCAAGTCCACGGGCGACGTGAGCAGCGGCTCCAACATCCACATCTCTTGAAGTTTCTTTAAGAACGGGAACTGGTGCTCGAGAGTTCAAGTTATTTGCGAAGCCATGAATATAGCAATCCATCATAATGTCGCCAACAAGGAGAACGTTTGCAGGTTCCATTGTCTTCAATCCACGTTCCAATTTCTTCAATGCGTCGTAGACCTTTGCGTCATTATCGCTCATTCCCATAATTATCCCTCTATTCCATCTTGTAATTTAGCGAGCAACATTGCATGCTCTTGATTTGTAATGCCAGTCTTTGCTCGTAATGTTTCAAGCATTGCTGATTCATCGCTCGTTATGATTCCATCGATAAGTGCAGTTTTCAAGACGGATTGATATGCTTCTAATTCTGGAGAGATATACGGTTCTTCTTGTGCCTTTCTTAAGATACGCTCATGTGTTTCCCCATCGATATCAAATGCTATTTGAACGGTTCGAAGGAGAGTTTCTTCTTCTTCATGAATCACTCCATCGACCAAAGCTTGTCGCAACATTTCGAGATAGATATCCTCGGGGGGAGGGACATCGATTTCACGACGTGCTTCATTGGATAATCGACGAACTCGATCGGGATGCATGCCCAAAAAGTCAACGACTTCATTCAGTAAAAGTTGTTCATCCTTTGTAATACGACCATCTTGCCAAGCTCGCGCAAATAATCGTCGAACCAAAGCCTCTCCCGCTTGGGCATCCAATGATGCTGAACCCTCAGGGTGAGATACAGGAGACATAACTGGTTCAGAATGAACGACCATGTGCTCATCGACCAATGCAAGAGTTTCCAATGTATCTTGCGAAGACGACAATATCGATTCCAACAATACCGTTTGACCATCTTTTTGGACTGGTGTTGATTTTATCCTAGCAAGTAATGAAATTGCGTGTTCCCTGCCCACATTGGTGAGCGAGTAAACTCGTCTTCGTTGACGAGCGCCAGGTACATGACGACTGGTTGTGTTTAGGAACTGTTTTGATTCAAGCCTCTTCAGTGTACGCGGGACGTGTTTCCTTTGCACATGGACTGCTGCGGATATTCCTGCTTGTGTGAGTTCCATCGGTGCATCCCAATTACTTTCAGGAAGTCGATGATTGAGAAGATGAAGGAGTGTTCGTTCTTCCGTGGTGAGTGTTCCCAAGAACCCGCTAACCATGGTGCTCCCCGATTGATATGTCAAGGTGGTAGTCCTTAGGACAATCGGTCATCGACGCAACAATATGGAGGGTATCATTCGTTAAGTCATGGTCCGGCAACGACGGAAGTTCAAGCCGAGGGCCCGCACCTCAAGAAACTTGAATCCAAACTTGATTGGTAGTGATGAGGATCAAAAAATTCAACCCCCAATCAAGAAAAATGATCTTTGGAGTATTCCTCCGCCCCTTTCAACACGATTGTACGAAAAAAGTGCTCTCGGATTACTTTATGACGATGGCTCTATCGGTTTGACTGCATCTGAGGTATTGTTTTGTCACTGGCATCGCCATTTGCCACTTCCTAATGATGAATGGCTTGAATTGGAACTCAAGGAGAATCCACGGCTAATCTATGAATCAATCATCATGGATGTTGGACGCAATGGTGGTGAAATGATTGTTCCTTCAAGTCACCGAAAAGAGAGTGAACAGCTTGCTTGGGGGATTCGTTGGCACAGAGACCGTAATCATTTGAGTGAGGAGTACCAATCATCAGTTTCAATAGCAACAACTCATGATGAACTTGATTGGAAAGTTCTCTTCGATTGGTGCAAAAAATCTGAAACGTTGGGTGTTGACACTGAATTGTTCGTAATTGATGATGAACTCGACGTTACTATGTATAAAATCGATATCGTTCATCCGAAAGGAGATTTGCTCTCATGGGATCACCTCTCCAAGGACAAACAAATCTCCTTCCTTGAACATTGGGCAAATAGAACCCCAACTGATTCTGGCAGTTATATTCGTCATTCGTCTCCATGGTGTTGGGATCAGATTGGGATAAACCACATGTCTGGACGAGTTCTTCGAAACGAGGAAAATGCCTACATTGAACAGGTGATCACCAATCAACATGAACCATCAGATGACTCACTACTAATGCATGATTTATTGAATCGCGGATTGATGTTACGACCCGGATTCAAGTACGGTTGCCGTTGGAGAGTTTACGATGGTGATATGAATGAATCTCATGCTCCATGGTTGATTCAACCTCAACATGAAGCTGCTACCACTTGGGAAGGAGTTTGTTTAAGTGTTCGACTTGCTGAAGGTGTACACAAACAATGGTTATGTGCAATTTCAGATGAAAATGAATGGAATTACCTTCGAATTCAAAGATGGTCTCCGGGAAGGAATTCATGATTGTCCACAACGTATTCGTTATGTTCATTCCCGCTTGAACGCTTTTTCGGAAAAACTGAGGTTGCGAACCATGCACCTAATAAAATGAAGAAGATGGTGAAGACGAATGCCTGATTGCCTAAGAGCTGAAATCCTTCTCCATCAGTTGCTTTTAATTCAACTTCAATGTCCCACTTTTCACCATTGAAGGATTCAATGTGAATCGTACCTAAAACATACATATTCTCTTGTAACAATCCTTGAGGTTCAATCTGCAAAACAATTTCTCCATCCCCTTCTTGAACCTCTAGAATTGGATTGGATGTAGCAACTCTTGACAGCGGCCCTTCCAATTCAATTGTAAAGTCTCCAGAACCGTTCCCTTGGCCAGAATAAGGTAAAGTAAGGGTGGTTGGTTCATAGACGAGAATAGTCTCCTCGAGTCGCATCTGATTGACATCCGGTATCGTTCCAACCGTTGAGATTGTTGTCGAAATATCAAACTCGTCCTCATTGCAATATATCGTTCCTGAGAATGTTGCCGTAGAATCGATCATACCGATGGATGAAAATGAGCCGTAATGCAGAGAATTTTCATTCGAATTATTTGTAAATTCGAGAATTCGACCATCCGAACCAATTAGGGACCCCCAACATCGTGTTGTCTCTCCTCCACCAGTGGTTACGAATGAGATTTGTTCATTTTGTAGAACTGTTGCTCCGAAGTTTTCAAGATTGATATCGATTGATGGGGAGCATTTTGTGGAATGGAATTCGATTTTCCACTGGCCTTGATTTTCGACAATACGTGCATGCCATGGGACAAGGACTCCATCGTGGTCACGGATTAATACACCCTTTTCTCCAAACTCATCTCCTGGTTGGAAAAGATCCGTCTCCACACCATCATTTATGCCCTTCAATTGTTCTTGATTTCCATCCGCTTCTATAGTTTGTAGGTAAGGCCTCCGTTGATCGATATTCATTGCATTATAATCTGAATCACCTACAGACCAATCTTCAAGCAAAACAAGAATCCCTTCACCAGGAAGTGATTCATCGAATCCTTGTTTGGTCCGTTTTTCGATCCAAATATTTTCTTCATCAGATATTTGTATGCGTAAACGGTCTCCACCTATGGTCCTTGAATCAATCTCGATGGTTGGTCCAATGCATGGGCTAGGGGTGCCTGATGGCCATTGCAAAACTATCTCTCTTGTCGATGCATGGCCTATGGCAGCCATAGTCGGTCCGGTTGGTAATGAAGGAGAATTCCCCCCTCCGTTCCAATTGCCACTCGCCATAATATCCCAGACACCTATTCCCTTCCAAGAACCTGAATAACCTGAATCGTGAACTGGATATAGGTCGAAGGCACCGAATTGATGCATCATCTCATGGAGGATTGTTCCAAATCCGTTTTCCCCGTGTCTCATGGATGCCATCGTGTAATGTTCAAAGGAATGACTTCCTTTCTTGATTGGTTCTTGGAATGAAGTAAAATGGGACCAAATTCTGTTTGATGAGCCAGAACTTTGTTCTTGAGCCTGTGACGAATGTAGAATGAGAAACCGATCGATAACGCTATCGTCATTCAAATCGTATTGTTCCAAGGAATCAATTTCAATCGAACGCACGACGAATTCAGCGAGTTGAGCAGGAAGAAATTCTGTTCCATCACCATAATCCCTACCATTTTGACCATCTGATCCGTATGCAGAAACAGGTTTGGGAGCAGTTAGTATTTCACTATGAATCTCAATCGTCAATTGAACCTCATTTCCGACGGCTTGTGAAAGATATTCTTGAGCATATTCCTCAAGCTGATTCCCTGTGGTAATTTTTGCATTTTCTTGCAATGGACTTGATTCAAATTCGACCATAACGACGAACCATGATTCATTCAATTGAAGACCGACCAACGGAGCTGACATTTCATCCTCTTGGTCAACATCAATCACAAACAGTTCATTGATCTCTTCAGAAAAAAAATGTGACAGGATTGCCAAGATGATGCAAAGGAGCATCCCAATGGCATGTCCTATTTTCCCCATGCATCTCTCACACCCTTGATTCGTTTCAACTGTTGGGTGTTTTGATACATTCTAACCACGGTTCTTGCGTAAGTGAAGAATTTCATCTTCTGACCAATGCTCAAACGATATCCGCAAACGTCCTTCCTTTAATTCGGGCCAATTTTTCGAATAAACTGGTAGAATCTCTGCATCGTTAGATTGCAACAAACGATTCGCACATGATTGTATTCGTTGTGCAGATGTCCAAGGATCTGTGAGATTTTCGACATGTATCTGCACTTCTTGTTGCAATTGTTGGTGATTGGTTGGTATTGCACCTTGCAGTTCAAGAAGATTCAATCCTCGCAATTGACAGTTTACCGATGTTATGGAATTCTGAAATGATGTAGGTAGAGGACTTGTATCGCATCCTCCAATGATGACATCAGTCATCCGGTTACGTGATATTGTGTCGATGAGATGGTCGCGTTCATCGATATTATCACACAACGATGCATATTTCAACAATCCAGTATTTTCTGGAGTTGTATTGATCGGATAAGCGACACCTTGGCACGAACAGTCAACATAAGTAACAAAACGTCGCCGTCCTTCATGATCAAAAATCGCATTCGGTCGAAAAATTTCGTTTGCTTTTCGAACGCTTTTTCGAATCGAGAATTCGAGGAAGAGGAACATAATACTCATTATGATGATGTTTGCTCCATTCCAACGACCTGGTAAAGAAAGTAGTAAGACCAACCCTCCGAAGCCTAGGATACGCACCCTCCACCAATCTTGATTGGATTCAGTTATCAATCGTAACGCACCTGCTGATATTGTCGCTAGTGAAAGAAGATACGTGATTAAAATCGCCCAAAAAAGAGAAAGTGCAAAAATGAAGAGTGAAATTGCATCATATTGAGAGACCAACCCAACATCTGTGTGAATCTGATCTCCCAATAAATAGAGTTCTGGAATGAGATAATAGAACAAGAAAAATAAGGTCATATAGCCAAGAATTGATGTTGATACCATCCAACGCTTCAACATCTTTCTTTCGCTTTGTGTAAGCCCTCGATGCGCAAATTGGTATACTGAAAATAATGCAAAAGGGAGAATACACAAAATGGACAAGAAAACTGCTGCGAGCCAGCGAACAGCACTCCATGAAGCAGGTTCATACAATGTCAAGCAAGATGAATCATTACACGGACTTAAGTGCGTAAGAAGATGCTCAAGAATAGAGTCGATTTTGAAAATAAAGACAAAGGTGAGTGCTGCAATTATGACAAAGCCAAGCGTTGCCTTTTGCGTTAAACTGTCGAGATGGGACTGAAGCGGTATGGATGAATCTTGTTCAAGATGTAATCCTTGAACTTGCTTCAACTGACTCCCTCACACCAAATCTTGGTGTTCCGGGTCTGCTCTCGCTTGAACGATTGTGCGGTAAACACCAAACATTCCCCACAGGGTAAGCATTCCCAATACAAGGGCATATCCCCATGGTTGGCCATCATCTACTGCCCAGCCGAAGGCAAGTAGGACTGCAATTGTCAGCAATCCCCTTCTGATGCCTTGAGGTACTGCGAGTCGCATATCGAGGTGCTTAGGACCACCACCAAATCTCCTTTCATAGAATTCACCTTGAACGACTGCGCCAACGAGAATAATGGATAGTGTGGTCCAGTAGAAGAGATTGCCATTGGTGAAGAAATCATCAGCAATCTCAGCTTGGCGCTTTGCTTCGATTGCCTCTGCATCTTCTTCTGCTACGAACAGTGATTCAAAATCACCAACACTAATTGTGCGTGTTGCAAGGTTTTCCTCATCATCATTGGTCATCGATTCAGGAGAAGAGATAAAGAATGACAAGAGGTTCCAGTTATCGCCTTCATTAGCACCATCCATTCCGTCAACTGCATTACCTGCAAGGGAAAACGAGACGTCACCAACATCACTTGATGGAGCAGTCCATGTAACGACCCAGTCGTTACCTGGTGCTGTTTGTGAAACAGCACTTACCTCTGATCCATTCTCAACGACAATCTGAGATCCCTCTCCTTCAGTGAAAGTTCCTAAACCATAATCTGTTAGGAGAAAACCACCGCCCTCGTAGGATGCATGTTGGAGATTGATCGTAAAGTTGTACGACTCACCGACTGAATAAGCGCGAGGAACACCGGAAATGGAGACAACAACATCGTTTGAGGGAACACCATCGCCATGGCATGTGCATCCAGTTTCGACAGTCAATCCACCATTAATTGGATTAATCCAAGGTGGACCGTTTGGATTTGCCACAACTGGGGCAAGCAGACAGATTGAAAGTAGCAAAATGAGAAGCGTTCTCGATTTCATGACTTCCACTCCGATTTGTCCACTTCGGTTCATCCTTTCAACGTTCCTTCAAGACCAGACGATTACGACTCTTTGATGGCATTGTTTAGACCGGTCATCATTGCCTTTCCGTCACCAAATAACATCATGGTTTTGTCCATGTAGAAGAGATCGTTATCGACACCTGCATAACCCACTGAGAGGGAACGCTTGACAATAACAACCGTTCTGGCAGCATCAGCATCAATGATCGGCATTCCTGCAAGCGGACCTTCTCCGCTACGTGCAGCTGGATTTGTTGTATCGTTTGCACCGATGACAAGAGCAACATCACAATCTGGGAATTCTGGATTAATTTCGTCCATTTCGATAAGTTGTTCATAAGGTACGTTTGCTTCTGCCAGTAAGACGTTCATGTGACCTGGCATTCTACCAGCCACGGGGTGAATGGCGTACTTAACATCCGTGTCGTATTTTTCTGCGATGAGGTCAGCAAATTCCTTGACTTGGTGCTGACATTGAGATACAGCCATTCCATATCCAGGGACGATAATGACTTTTTGAGCACCATCGAGCATCATAGCAACTTCGTCAGGGTCAGATCCGACTTTGGTTCGTGTAAGGGATTCCTTTTCTCCACTGCCACCAAAAGACTTGAACAATACATCTGGCAGTGTGCGATTCATTGCCTTACACATGATGAAGGTTAGAATTAATCCTGATGCACCAACAAGAGATCCGGCAACGATAAGGACAGAGTTTCCGATAATAAATCCAGTAAATGCTGCTGCGATTCCTGATAGTGAATTGAGTAGTGATACGACCACAGGCATATCAGCACCACCGATTGGTAAGACCAAGACAATACCAAGAACAGCCGAAATACCAATAATTCCCCATAAGTAATCTG
>JAYXXD010000054.1:0-9823 GCA_036019775.1 Thermoplasmatota archaeon | reverse complement strand
AGACGGAGAACTTGTCAGAGAAGAAATCCAGTTGCTTGAATCCTTCATGGGTAAAGCAATGGTTCATCCAGAAACACGCACCTCTATTCGACGAGGTTTATTTGATACAAACCGACTCTCAAATCTGTTGAAAAACGCCGAAACCGACACTTTGCGTTATGCTCTAAGGGATGGCATTCTGTTGGCTGCTGCGGATGGAGAATACGATCGGCGAGAATTGAAAATTCTGAAAAAAATCTCTGCTGCTGCTGAAATCACAGAAAAGGACCTCAAAGCGATGTTCGATTGGGTTTCTGAAGGTTGGGAATGGTATGCAAAAGGCATCAAACTCGCAAACTTGTCCGCGCGAGACAATACGTCCTCAGAATGAAACGTTTCATGATTTCAACAGGCACATTCAAACCATGATTGAATACCCACTGGTTGGGGCGGACTATGCAAAACGGGGTTAGCGGCTGGTATGCGAGATTGGATCGATGCTTAGACAACAGACAGACACAAATCGAAATGTGGCTCGATGCATGGGAAAAATCCCTCAGAAAACACCAGCCAATCGCCGCACTCCTTCCGGAAGAGTGGCCGACTCTTCCAGCAAACCTCTTGACCGATCCAGGTCATGTTCTCGACCATCTTCTCGCTCGTCATGATGCAGAATCAGATGGTCGCTCCCCACGTGGAGCACATCCTACTCCTCCTCGTCTCGCAGATTCGATCATCTCCTCAGAGATGCTTGAGGCGACTATTCAACCAAAGGTCAAAAAGCAGACAACAAACATGCATCTTGCAGACCTTCCGCCGGGCTTTCAAAAGCATATCAAGAAGCTCAATTTTCCTCCAAGCGAAGAAGAAGTAACACTTGATGAGAGTGCAATCGAAGCCGTTCACAACAACGAACGTACTAGCAGTGGGATTCCTCTGCCCTTTTCTGACATGTCTTGTGGTGGAGGGATTTTCCATGCCCGTATGCTTAGAAAACATAGCGAAATGTTTGAAGGACAGAGTTCTGAAATTCGTAAAGAAGATACTGAACGACTGTTTCGTGGCTTCCAACTCGTCGATGTCGATGAGTTGGTGGTTCGCTCAACTCGAAGGAGATTACTACTGGAAGCCATCAAGCTCGACCTTGTGTCTCTTTCTGGAGAAGAGGAAGGGAAACTTGCACGGAACGTTGTTGAGGAAATCCTCGAACAAAACATCGTGTGTTGCGATACACTGCAAGAACAATGGCCTTGGTCTGAAGCGCCTCGTCTCATTATTTCCAATCCACCATGGCTTCGCATAAAGGACCGGTTTCGAGGCATGGAGGATGGTTCCCAACGTCGTAAAGAGTTGAGTGAAAAACTAAGAAGTCTGTCGAATGATGACGGTCCTCGATTTTCAACTATGCGTGGCAATGTGAATCTCTATCGGCTTTTCATTGAACGTGGTATGCAAGTCTTATCCAACGATGGAAAAATGAGAATCGTTGCTCCAGACAGTCTATTGCGAGAGCAATCTTCACACCCGCTTCGGAAACTTCTCGTCGAGAAGCACTCATGGAACGAAGTTTGGGCAATCGAAGAGGCGAACCTTTTGTTCCCTGGAATGACTCAAGGTGTTGCAATTCTTGGGATTTCATCGACTCCAAATGGAACCGAATCACTCAATATTATTGGGCCTGTGACGAGATCCGATCTACGTCGCATTGGATCTGGACTTTCATCCCGCGTTCCATCGTTTTCACTCAATCAGAATCAATGGGTTCAATGGGCGCGAAATACGTGGGCAGTCCCTCGATTACCACGTGACCAAATCGAACGGAAAAACATCCTCAAAATCCTTGATAACATGTCGCAACTCCCTCGCTTAGGCGATCATGACCATTGGCTTGCAACGCATGAGCAAACGGTCAAGGTGCGAGTTGGAGAAATCGACCAAACAGCTCATTCAACCAACATCTCAAGTTGGGACAAAACAAAGTCATCTCGCCCATTCATCCGTGGAGTCCATTTTACAGAAGATGAAACAGGAAACGTCTACATCCGACACCCAGCCTTCCGTAAGGACATACCATCTCGGGCCAACGAACGTCAACTTGCCATGTGGTCTGGAAAAACGGAAGTACAAACTTACGGACCTCGGCTTGCGTGTCAGGCTATTGTTAATGCACATCAAGAGCGTCGTCTTCGTTGGGCAGTAATTCCAGAAGGGTGCATATTGGGGAACAGTGTGAACCACATCGAAATGAACCAAGCTATTCTCAACAGGCTTACAGCTACAAGAGGTAATCTTGAGAAAGCGTTGGAATGGATGTGTGAACAACTCAATCAACGTGACCTCGATGATTGGGCCAAAGCATGGTCAGCAAACAACAACGTCAACAACTATGAATTGGAAATGCTCCCACTTCAACTCAGTGTTGAAGAAGCAATTAATTGATTCAAGAACGACTCAATCACTGTACAATGAATACGATATTTTATATCTAAACCCTCAATAGTCGAGAACAGTATTTGTCAATTGGAGGATTATAAGAATGGGGATTCATCCAAAAATTGGCATTACGGGACTTCCCCGTAGTGGGAAATCAGCAGTCATGGAAAAAGTTCTTTCCATGTTGAAAGAAGAACGCGAACGGGAGTTGTCCGCTCGCAATGTTAGTGAAACTGAGATCATTGGAGGGATTTGTACTGAGCCTATTCTCGAAAATGGAGAACGGCTTGGTTACAAGGTTCGAAATTTGGTTACAGGAGATGAAGGAGAAATTGCTCACAAAAGCATAGACTCACGATTGCGTGTTTTAGGATATGGCCTTAACACTGCTGAACTTGAGCGTGTTGCCCTTCCTGCTATACAACATGCAATCGACAATTGTGAGGTCATTGTGATCGATGAGATTGGTAAATTTGCCGTCGAGTCAGAAGCATTTGTGAATTGTGTCCGGAATGCGCTTGAAATCGACAAGCCGACACTACTAACTCTTCACAAGAAAAGCCGCCATCCGTTGCTTCAAGACATTCGGCGACGCGATGATGGACGTATCTTGGAAGTGACTCCAGTCAATAGAGCCCTTCTTCCATACAAGATTCACAAACTGATGCGAGAAACGTACTGATGACGTTGGTTTCTTACCGTGCATCGCCTCCGGACATTCGATGACACCTGCGGATCGTGCCCGGAAAATACTAACGGGGACGGGTTTATGTCTCATTTTTGTCTTCGCAGTCGGACTTCAATCCGATCGATACTCAACCAACCCTCATATTGGCTGGATCTTTCCAATTACAGGGATTCTATTTCTTATTCTTGGGATGAAGAACGGTGCTCTATCGCATCATTATCCCGATGAATCTGATGAAGCTATGATTCATCGTGTTCAAGAGGATGTTGAGCAAGTAGAGCGTGACAAAAATGTCGGGCAAGCGTGGGCTTCATTGGAACAGCATGTTCTAAAATCCGAAATAACCGAAGCGGAATGAGAAAAAGCCGAAGCGGTTGATTCATACCCTTTATTTGCTTGCGTATATGTAGTGAGAGCATGAGTGAAATACCTGCTGAATTGTTTTACACAAAAGAACACGAATGGATTCGATTGGAAGGAGATATTGCCACCATAGGCATTACCGACCATGCCCAAGATGCATTGACAGACATTGTCTACATTGAACTACCAGATGGAGGAGAGGTTCTCGAGGATATGGGTGAGTTTGCTGTCGTTGAATCTGTTAAATCTGCATCGCCTATTTTCGCACCTCTCGCAGGAGAGATTACTGAGGTCAACATGGACCTCGAGGATGCTCCTGAATTGATGAATTCAAGCCCCTATGGAGATGGTTGGATTGTCAAAATGAGACTCACCAATCCTGACGATGTCTCAACGCTCATGTCTGCAGATGCTTATCGTAGCATGTTGGGCGAGTGAAGAGATTGACAGAACCAACTCGGCTCACGCTTTACGTCGACGGTTCATGCGATGGAAATCAAAACGTGGATGCTGCAACACGAGCTGGTTGGGGCGTCGTTGTTGTACAAGGTGATTCTGGGCTTGGGCGCGGAAGTGGTGAAATTCTAGAGGAATTCTCGGGGCCTGTTTCGACTTCTTCTGACGATGATGATTTCATAGGTGCTGAAGTTGGATCAAACAATACTGCAGAGTTATCTGGCCTCTTTGCAGCCTTGCGCTGGCTCTTGACAGAAGGACAAGATGATGCTGTTCGAATTCGTCTCGACAGTCAGTACGCAGGAAACATTGCAACGGGTACATGGCGAGCAAAAGCTAATCGTCAACTCGCTGCTCGTGTTCAATCGGTCTGGAGTGAAGTTGCACAACAACGGAAGTTGGATTGGGATCATGTTCGAGCACATCGCGGTCACCGATGGAATGAACGAGCAGATCATCTCGCAAAACGGGCTATGCGTCGCGAACGCCCTCTTCCTTTGACATTTTGGAAACCTGGGCAGGACTAGTTGAGTCGTTGCTTTAGCCATTGGTGAAGTTCTTCAGTAAATTCAGGACGTTGTAGTGCATGATCGATTTGGGATTTCAACCACTCAAGTGGAAGGCCAGAATCGTACCAAGCGAACGAATGATCGAGTGTATCGGCTCGAAGGTTTTCCTCATTCATCCAGTGACGCAATAATTCAATTGATTGCAATTCTCCAAATTCTTCAACAGAATATTTGTCGAGTAGTTCAAACGTATTTTCGGAGTAAATGTAGCGGCCGCACAAGGCATAGGTTGAAGGCGCATCTTCAAACGATGGTTTCTCAACAATGGATGTAATCATGCCTGAATGTAGCGAAACTATGCCATAATTACTCACCCTTTCAGCTCCAACATCAAAGACCGAAGCGCATGGCTGACCATATTTTTGGTAGATTTCAACCAAATTCTTGGAAACGTTGGATGGTTTGAAATTCTCAAGACTTGCATGATAAGGAGTGAGAATATTGTCTCCAAGTAGTACAAGAAATGGGCCTTGAATATCCTTCCTCGCCATCATTATAGCATGACCAAGCCCTTTTTGCTCATGTTGGATATGGAAAAAGAATTCTACATCTTTGAGTGGATTAAGATGGGTTTCACCTTTCTTGTACTTCGGAAATGATGTATTCAAATTCTGTTCAAGCGATGTAAAGTCCTTATTTGGAGAAGTGATAATGTGAATTCGATCGCAACCTGCTTCCTTTGCTTCGAAAATAAGATGATGTAAGACAGGAACATCAACGAGAGGTAACAGTTCCTTCGGCACATATGCACTTGCTGGAAGCATTCTGGTACCTAGTCCTGCAGCAACGATAACAGCGTCACGAACCTTGCCCATGAAACCGCTCGTAAGCGACAGGCTATCAAGCGTGTACCTTCTGGTTTGTTCAATGGAGCCAATACGTAAGGTGATTCTCTTTTTCACTGGGTTGGTTTTTTTCGCCCTCGCATTTATTGAATTCTTACCAGCAGGGCCATGGTTGGATGCCTCATTCTCTCGAGGAATGAGTGGATTACTGGGCTTGTCGCTCATCTACCTCAGTTGGTACGAGCACGTGTTCAATACATTTGGTGTCGTTCCTTCAATCCAAATGTGGGAACGTCCTGAGTCAACTTGGAAAATAGTTGCAGGGATTGGTTTTGCTGTGCTTGGCCTTGCCTGGGTATCTGGAAATACTGCTATTGGAGATACGTTACCAGAGCCATCAGGTATTCTGCTTATGTTGATTGGTTTGCTTATTACATATACCGGATTTTATGCATTCCTCGTCACACAAGGACCATTACGAGAAGAGGAATAAGGTCGTTCGAATCTAATCAATAAATCCGAGCGTATCATCCAACATATCCAGAGCATCATTGAGCTCAGGAAGGTTTTCTGGAGCATTTCCTGTACTTTGATGAATTTCTTGGAGTTGAATAATTGGTTCGGGAAGTGGCCCTTCTTTTGAGAGCCAATTTTTCCATTGCTGACTACGGCCTTCTCTGCGAGCATCCATTGTCATCCACAGTGCATTAAGCCTGTCTGCTTTGAGGAGAGGGAGGTGTTTTGAAAACCGATCAGGGTGTATCTCATCCATACGCATAAGCAATTCACGTAGACGGATTTGAACCACTTCATCACCATCATTCCAAAGTGAAGCAATGATTTGACGTTCATCGTTTGGATAGGTCTCAACATAATCTCGAAGACTGAGAACAATGTTCCGTCGTACAACTGGAACTTCATGAGTCAACAATGAAACAAGTCGGTCTGCCCAAACATCTTGATCAAGGAATTTCAAATCACCAACTGTAGCTGAGGCAGCGGCAAGCACGCTTTCATCGTGATCCTGCAGCATCTCATCAAGGAACGGTACTGCTTCCCATCCAGCCCGTCGAAAGATTCGAGTAAGTACATCTGCCATCCCGCGACGAAGCAGTAATTCTTTGCGAGCGTGCAGTTTTTTTGCTACCTGAAGCCCTTGCTCTTGGTCATACTCCAATAATCGGGCGAGACAGAGAATGACCTTCGAGGCCACCTCCTCGTGTTCGTCATCAGCCCTACGAATCAGAATCTTTACCAGTCCAAGTGGCTCAATAAGTGCTGGGCGTTCGAGCAAAAGTTTGACCCATTCCATCAGCAACAAACGGCGATCCAATTCATCGTTTTCCAAACAATTCAGAAGCCAAGTAGCAGCTTCGACGCCCGCATCATGAGCAACAACCGATGTCGTCCTCGGAACGACTGCATTCGGATTCCATCCCATATTTTGTGGACCATCCTCGGGCTGTGTGTGCCACGTGCCTGGTCGTTCGGCTAAGGCTATCGATTCGACCAAATGATATCCTTGATGAACAGGTTGACCATACGGAGTGGAAGCAAGTCCATTGACAAGAGCAACGGCAAGCCACCAACGATCGGTGTTCGGAGCGCTCGGGTCAAACGCTTGAGCCAACCAATCTGTTGCGATGCAAAACAGCATGCGTTGCGCAACATCATCGGTACGACGCCCCAGCCACTTTTGGTGAACTTCAAAGGGATCATCGCTCAGATTCATTCGATGAGGGACGATGAGATCAACAATTGTCGAAAGGTGACGATCGAACATGCCAACATCAGCATGCAACATTGAGAGCCCTTGAGAAATCAAGTCTTGATCACGTTCTGGGCTTCGAGGGGGAAAATCCGGATCCGTGATGGGTGGGGAAGGAAGGGGCCATACTTTGGTCCCGTCCTCCAAGGCTTGAACCAGCTTGGTAGCAACAACCTCAAACGTTGCTTTCGCAATCGCATCACGGCTCTTGCTCATGAGGAACCCTCCTCTCTTCATATATCCAGTTCAATGTTGAGGTTCTGAATCAATTCCTTGTAGCGGTTTCGAATGGTAACTTCGGTGACACCAGCGACTTCCGCAACTTCTCGTTGTGTACGACGCTTTCCACAAAGAACGGATGCAATGTAAATAATCGATGCAGCGATACCGGTTGGCCCACGACCGCTGGTCAATTCCTTTTCTTGAGCAGCCTTGATCAATTCGTAGGCTTTAGCTTCGACTTCAGAATCCAATCCAAGACCGGAGCAGAATCGAGAGATGTAATCTTCAGGTCCTGTTGGCATGATTTTCATCTTCAATTCACGAACCATGAATCGATATGTACGTCCGATTTCTTTTCGACCGGTTCGAGATGCTTGTCCAATCTCGTCGAGTGTTCGAGGTACGCCACATTGACGGCATGCAGCATAGAGTGACGCCGCAGCGACACCCTCAATGGATCGACCGCGGATAAGTCGCTTATCGACAGCTTTCTTGTAATTCACAGCAGCGGCTTCACGAACAGTCTTTGGCAATTCGAGGCGGCTTGCCATTCGGTCAAGTTCAGCCAATGCCATAGCAAGGTTTCGCTCTGTTGCGTTGCTGACACGACTGCGCTTCTGCCACTTTCGCATTCGGTAAAATTGAGATCGATAACGAGAGTTGATTGTCTTTCCAGAGTAATCTTTGTTTTGCCAATCAATATCGGTTGAGAGACCTTTGTCATGGAGCATGACAGTCATTGGTGCACCGGTTCGGGCGCGTTGGTCGCCTTGTTCTGGAGAGAATACTCGCCATTCTGCACCTTGATCGATAACGTTGTCTTCTAAGACAAGCCCGCAGTCGTCACAGGTGACTTCTCCGCGGGTTTCGTCTCTTGTTAGGCTACGGCCACCACATTCTTGGCACTTTACAATATCTTCAACTTGCTGATCATCCATAACATCTCACCTCAAGAACCTTGAGAAATAGTTATTTGAACGATTGGTATGGTGTTTTTAAACCTTTTTTCTTGATATTTTTCTCGGAGTGAGGCTTGGCTAGCGAATCGATTAAACCCCAAGGGCCCCTGAGAAGGACGGGGTTGAGAATGACTGTGATGCCAAATTCGATTTCGCTCACCCCGGGAAAGCGTGTCTTATTTCTCACCAAAGATCTTGATCTCATTCGCAAACAATTGTACGAAGGTCTTGATTTGCGAATGGAAGATTTACGGATTGAAGATTTGCTTGATGACATCAATACCGATGTGATGACGCCAGCTTGGGTGTGTTTTGATCATGAGCCGGCGATGATTGCCAAGAATGCATATGCGGGGCTAATGCACAATGGACTCCGTGTCTTCAATGAAAATGCCCTCATTAATGGAAACTTTGAGGTCATTGTTTCAGGCCAAAGGAAGGGCACTGGTTCCAGTAGAGAAACGGCTGCGCAATGCGAGCGATGGGCGGGTATTCGCATTGTGATTGCAGCATCCTTTGCTCCAATTCATGAACGCAACAACATCAATCTCGGTCAACTCATGGGCGACCACGCAATGTTGGAGCGTTTGCAAAACGGTGAATCCTTGTCATTGGGCGAGTTCACGTCGCAATACGATGATGTTACCGCACTCATCCTCGAATCTGGTGGTCTGTTCGAATTTTCCAAGCGTCTCAGCAACAATGAAATCGAACTCCCTAAACTCTCGACGGAACAACACCCAATGACAATGGCTGAGAAAATCATCGCACGTAATCTCGTCGGCCAACCAGAAGGCGCTTGCGTCAAGCCCGATGATCCGGTGATTGCTCAGGTCCAAGGTGGCTATTCCCACGAATTTACAACGGCACAGGTCCACACATTCCTTCAGGAAACATATGGAGAAGATTACCAGTTGACAAATCCACAAAAATTTGGCGTCTTTGAGGACCACCTGTTGTATGCACATCACAATCCAAAATTTGTGCCGTTCATGCACAAAGTCGAGACCCTGCGTGAGTTGCAGAAGGTCTTCCAAGCCCATACTGGAGTGCGTGATTACTCAGCAGTCGACGGAGTATCGCCCGGTATCTGCCATCAAGTAGCACGCGAGGAGTTCATTGAAATCTCCGATTTCATTCAAGCAACAGACTCACACACTTGCATGGGCGGTGCGTCAAATGCACTCACATGGGGCGTAGGAGCCACCGAATATGCCAACCTTGTTTCTGCAGGATTCACGTTTGTCAAGGTTCCTGAATCCATTCGATTTGAATTGTCAGGGTCACTCAATGAAGGATGTACAGCAAAGGACGTTATTCTGCATATTCTCGCAGACCATGCTCGAAAAGAATTGACCTTGAATCGATCAATGGAATTCGGTGGCCCTGGCCTTCAATCGTTGTCCGCTGACGAGCGTGCAACACTGTGCAACATGGCAACAGAGTGTTCGGCTCGAACCGGCATCTGTGAAGCAGATGACATTCTCTACGATTGGATGGAAGCACAAATGCCTCACTTGAACATGGACGAACAGCGTCAAAGAGCTGTCGCTCCTGATGAAGGCGCTCACTATCACGGAGGCGTTCACCACATCGATTTG
>JAYXXD010000053.1:0-10060 GCA_036019775.1 Thermoplasmatota archaeon | reverse complement strand
GTTGAATCGAAATTAAACAGCCACGGCGTTCCAGTGAGGTTGGTCAGTGTGGAATACGCGCCACCAACCTCTGCGATTTCAACGAGGATTGAATCGATGGTTCCCGTACCTGTCAAACTGAACGTCACCGTCTTGAGTCCAGTCACCGATTCATCCTCTGCTGGACCGTTTGAGAAGACGATGTTGACAGCAGATGTGTTGTATGTTTCGGGATTCTCCTCGAGATGCACAATTTGGGTTGGAATTGAAGAAAAGATGGAAAGAACGAGAAAGGTCACGAGACCAACAGCAACAACTCGCCCTCCCATGCTTTGCTTAGGCATGCGACCATCCTTCAAATCTCCCCTTCTCGCATCGATATTTGTCGTATCTCAACAGGTTCTGACCAGATGGGTTCAAGTGCTTTGCATGTCGTCGAATTACCATGGCGAGAGGCGCGTTTGCGGCAAGTTGCGTTCTTCTGATGCTGATGTCCTTCGTCGTTGTACCTGCAAGTTCCTATGATAGCAACGGCGTCGAAGCCTCAGAACAGAGCCTGAGTATCCTTCCTGCAAACCCAACTGAAGGTAGTTCAGTCACAGTTTCTCTAACCTTGCAGAATACAAACTTACAGGTCGCTACCAACGTTGATTATTCCTTTTACGCAAACGCGATTTCAACAAACACCCGCCTTTATACTTCGACAGTGAATATTCCCGCAGATGACTTTGCAACAGTGACAACAACCTGGGAAGGTTTGTCTGTAAGTGATGATAAATTGTACGTGACGTACTCATACAATAACGGACCAGTACAAGAATTCTGGAAGTCGTTTACAGTACAAGGCCTTCCGAGTTTGTACATAGTCGAATCGACAATGACACCCTCTGCAGGCATACATTCTGGAGATACAGTCGCGCTCGATACCAAGATTGCGAACATTGGAAGTGTCGATGCGCCTGCATCCAATCTCGGTATCAATTATCCAGGCTCGATGAATGATGTTGAGCTTCCAACTGACGCCATCCTGGCAGGTTCTGAGGTGTGGGTCAATACAACATTTATCGCTCCAAGTACAGGCTCCTACGACATCATCTTGACACCAGATGTCAATGATGAAATTCTCGAATCTTCTGATGACCAAGTTAAACAATCAACCGTTCCCTTGGTTGTTGATCCACGCATGGATTTGTTCCATGATGGAGACCTAACCATAACGCCAACAGAAGGATCCTTAATCGGTCCATGGACCGTTTCTGGTGTCCTCGCCCGTGAGGCAGGTGAAGGAACATCAACGGTCCCGATGGTTTTGGAATTCAGAGAGGGCGCTGCTTTGATTCGCAGCACACAAGTCTTTGATGTCCAGATTTCAGGTACGGGCTACAGTACCCAACCGTGGACATCCAGCATTACAAGTACAGATATTGCTGGTCTGCCAACTGGAGGTTATACGCTTGCCGCAGTCATTGACCCATTTGGTTCTGGTACGTTTACACAGGAACATACGGACAATGACGAACTTCTTGCAACCTTTTCCCTTCCAGAAATCCCTGATGTCTTCATTGATCCTCTCGCCCTTCCAAGTCGAACAACCGTAGCGGCTGGCGATTATGTTGATTGGTCAATAACAGCAACAAACACCGGAGACGTAGCCGTTTCTGGAAAGTTTGTCTACACTTGGGAAGGGCAGAGTTTTGATACCTCATTAATCCCACTTAATCCAGGACAAGTTTACACGCATACAATATCGCATAGCACCGACATTGGCCAACACACTGCGGAATTGTACGCAGAATGGCAACCATCATCAGGATCTTATGATCGTGACCCAACGAACAGTGTAGCAACAGGAGAAGTATTGGTTGAAGCGAACTTGCAATTGGATTGGGACGGTGACTCAATGACAATTGTCGATGAAGCTGGTGAAGCGGCGACTTTCCCACTTGAATCAGGCCAACAATACACCATGTCACTCGATGTTCGAGCAACTCGTGGAACTGGCGACCTCACCTTCACATGCAAAAACAGTCAAACGACTTGGGGCACTACTGATGTGACCATTGCAAATCCTGGTGACCGGACAGAGGTGTCCTGTACCTTCACCGCATCTGGCAAGATGTCAATCGTTCAATTGGTCCCATCGGACGCGATGGTCGCAGATACTTTCGAACGATCCTTCTCCACGGCACTTGTCGATGGCGATGGATCAAACAGTGGAAACAACGATGGGACAGGGACTGCTGTTCTACTGTTCGTTGGTGCACTTGTTATGATCGGTGTACTTGTTGGTGCCGTTCTCCTCACGCGAGAACGAGAAGAAGAGGTTGAACGCGATATCTTCAACTATTGCCCAGCTTGTGATGGAGAACTTGAAGGGGATGAAAACCGTTGCCCACATTGCTCATTCAATCTACGAAAAGCTCGCTCTCAATTCCACGACTGTCATGAGTGTGGCGAGTCCATCCCTGACCTCATGGAGAATTGCGCATACTGTGGTGCTGAACAAGACGTTTCCTCCTTCTTTGAACGTCGTGTACGACGCATTCGCGAGGTACCAGAGGAAAAGCAACTCGTAACATTACCAGAGGAGAATGAAGACGAGATTGTTACCGGTTCTGAAAACTTTGCAGATGCTGTAAAGGAATTTGGTTATGACGAATCGCATCTTGAAGATGAATGGGATGAGAATGTTGTTGCAGCAGAACAAGAAGTTACGGCTGCTTATGATATTCGCAATGCTGATGAAATTGCAATGGAAGACATGACTGATGAGGAAATTGAAGCCATGCAAAATCAGGTTGTTACGACATTAAAGACGGTTGAAGAATCCTTTGAAGGCCATGATTTGGATGCATTCCTGCCGACGAAGGAGAATATGAAAACACTCAAGGATGATGGTGAAGATAAGGATGGAGCTGCTTGGACAACGCTCTCTGCGAGTGACGCAGAGATCCGAGGCGATCTCTACGATTTAACCGGTGAAGAAGGTGTCATGCCTGGTGAAAAGGTTGTTGTCGGAATGGGAATTACTGACAATTCTCTAGCAGGAAATGAAATCAAAGAGGCCAGTGCTGATTTTGCCTTTGAAGACGATTCAGAATTACCACTCACTGTTGAAGATGGTGATAAGACTGCGACCAAACCACGTCGTCGTCCACGGCGCAATCGAGAGCCTGAAGCTGAAACAGCAGATTGTGGTGCATGTGGGGCTGTTATTCCAGCGGATGCAAAAGAATGTCCTACCTGCGGTGCAAAATTCGAATGATGGTTGCCTGTCAGCACTCATAGGGTTCGTCATCGCTTGCGCTCGGATTTGATGTTGCGTCATTCAGGCAAGAACAATGAATCGTATCCCCCGTTTGAACGCTTCCCAATGACGGGGTGATTTTCATATCATTGAGTCGATTGGCTATACCCATGCAGCAGAGGTTGTTGACGGTCTTTGTGGCCATCTCAATGCTCCTCCTCTCTGCTTCAGGTTGCATTGGCCTTCTCCAAGGAAGAGAATACATGGAGCATCTCCGTGGTGATGTAAAACTCGACTCCTCAATTGAGACGACAGTCGTCGAGCATGCATTCACCAATGCTGAGATTAATGTAGAGTGGAATGAAAAATTCACAGTAGACTCAGAGGTTACCAAAATTGGAGTTTATTTCAAGACCGAAATGGCGGGAGAAATTATTCGGGAAATTTTTCCCGACTTTTTTGATTTACGTGAAATCAAGGTTGAGATTACAGATCCATCTGGATTGGTCAAATATAACGCAACACATGTTACGACGAAAACTGCTCCGTATGTATTGATTGAACCCGAGTTGGATGGGAAATTTGTATCTGGTCAATGGAACATCAACATTGTCGGTACAGGTGGCGGAGTCCTCACGGAGCAAGATAATTTTCTCGTCAGTGTTGATGTGACGAGAACTTGTATTCAGTACCCCCAAGATGACGGTCGTTGTGTCGTAGAGAATTAGACCAATGAATCGCTGCAAGCGTATCTTCTGCTGCAATTTCTGCACTTGCCTTCACGCTCATGATTTCGCTTTGCACCACCTTCGACCATTAATCGTTGAACTTCAATGATGCTTTCTTTTAGGTGCTGTTGAGCATGTTGATCCCAGAACACTTGGTGAACGTCGTCATCTCCGTATCGTAACACTCCATATGGAGGTGTTTTGCCAGTACTTGTTTCAACCAATGAGATGTATGCAAGAAGCTGTAAACGATGTGATTTGTGTGGTTTTTTGGGTATTTTTCCAGTCTTTTGTTCAACGGGAATAAATTCACCATCGATAATGACGATTTGGTCCGGTCGTCCGCGAAGGCCTGATACTTCATCAACGAGGAGATCACTTGTTTTGTCATCATCAGAATAGATGATTTCAGCACCACTCTCGAGGCCAATTTTTTTCCTATTGGTTACGACCTCATTTTCTGCTTTGAGCGTATTTTGGAGTTGCCATGTGGCTAAAAATGTCCAAATGAATGCAACAACAACAAGAATGAACCCAGCTTGACTTCGATCTTCAGCTGCAACGAGTGCAATGGCGTGAATTCCAATAATTATCGTCGATAGGAGTAGGCTGGCTTCAGTTTTCCCGGCTGAAAACCATCCACCTAGGAATCCTATAGGGCTCCATGTCGGTTCCAAGCCAGTCGATTCAAACCGTTCCTTCAACTCACGAATTTCTTTCATACTTTGCTCCATATTGAGCCAATTCCGCCAAGGCAAGATGATTGAAAGAATTGCAGCGATGAGGAACGAAACAGACCACATGGATAGAATCTTAGCGAATTCAATCGGGGCATTCATGACGTCATCAATGTAAACAAATGCAATTGCATCGATGGAAAAGGCAATGATAATTCCAAACCACCACGACCAGATGAGGAGTGAGCGCCGCATCCGGATTAAAGCGTCTTGATACTCATTCATTTCCGTATGAATTTCTTTGTGCTTTTCAACACCTTTTTCCACGGCTTCTCCTACTCCAGAAGTTCCCTCTTTCGCAAGTTGCCAAGATAGAGGACAATACATGAAACGCTCCAAGTCACTTGCACTAACGGGTAGTGGTGAACTTGAATCGTCTAGGTAATAGCCCTCAGGGCCAAGTTTCGCATCGGGAAAACTGACCCCCATAGTTTCATCTTTCACCCACATAGATTTGATTTCTTCCCCTACTTACGTCAAAACGTAGTTCCGAGATGTTGCGAAGCGGTTAAGAAGAGGCTTCAGGTCGGTTGCTTGCTGAGGCACTACTATGTCTGAAGAAACTGAACTCCTGATTCCACTTGAACTCTATGAAGAATCCGGTGTGAACATTGGAACAAAGCAGAAGAGTGCGGACATGGGTAGGTTCATTGATACAGTCAACTCCGATGGTCTTTACCTTCTTAACCTCAACCAAACGGATAACAGAATTCGAATCATTGCATCGTTCTTGAATCAGTACGATCCATCACAAATCATGGTCGTATCTGCTCGGCAATATGGACAACGACCAGCTCGAATGTTCGCAGAATCAATCGGCGCACTTTCTGCAGTCGGTCGTTTCATTCCAGGAAGCCTCACGAACCCTGCGCTTCGGTCATACAAAGAGCCGGACGTTCTCTTCGTTACAGACCCTGCCTCAGATCAACAATCGCTCCGTGAAGCTGTCAACACAGGTCTTCCGATTGTAGGGCTTGTTGATGCGAACAACAAGTTGCGAAACGTCGATGTTGCCCTTCCTGCAAACAACAAGAGTCGACATTCACTTGCTCTCATATATTGGCTTCTTTCAAGAGAAGTTCTCAAATTGCGCGGTCAAACAACCGACGAAGCATGGGCAGAGGCCAACGATCTTGAAGATTGGAAGTCAACTTTCTGAATTCGGCTTCAAAAAATCAGAAATTGCTTGAGCGGATTCGTTGACATCTGATAACTCGTGCATCAGTGTTCGAACCGATTTTGCTCCAGGTAAACCTTTGGAAAAAGCGATTGCATGACGCTGCATCGTTTGTTTTGCAAGTCCTGTGGTCTCTCGACAAAGGGTAACGTATCGATCCCAACACCATCGACGTGAAGCAAATGCCTTGGAAGTTTCAGACAATTCTTCCCACTCATTTCGATGGCGTTTTACCCAAGGTAAATCATATTCGTCCATCCATCCAAGACCAACTTTGATTTGTGCAAAAATATCAGGACGTCCTATTGCTGCACGTCCAATCATGAGTCCAGAAGCATTTGTAATTTCGAGACATCGTCTTGCACTATCCGCATCGGTAATGTCTCCGTTTGCAACAACGGGAACGTCTACGGATTCAACAGCAGTTTCAATCGTCTTCCAGTCTGCAACTCCTGAGTAACGTTGCCGCAGAGTTCTGCCATGAATGCATAACCGCTGTGCTCCGACCCTTTCAAGCGATTGACAGATGTTGACTGCGTTGTTTGGACCTTGACCAGTTCCAAGTCTCATTTTCGCAGTAACTGGAACCTCAACAGCGTCAACAATGCTTTCTACCATCGAGACAAGTTTCTGTGGTTCTCCCATCAATGCCGCACCTGCACAAATATTGGTCACCTTTGGAGCAGGACATCCAAAATTTAAATCGATGACATCTGCTGATTCTTGAAGCATAGTTGCAGCTTGAACCATATCAGCAATCTCACCGCCAAAAATTTGTGGAATAAATGGCTGTTCCCTTGGATCTGATTCCATTTTTCTCCATGATGCAGTCGCTTCTCGACTTAACGCAGTGCTGTTCGTGAACTCTGTTATCGTTACATCAGCACCGCATTCTTTCGCTAACAAACGATAAGGTAAATCCGAAACTCCAGCCATTGGAGCAAGATAAAGTGGTCTTTGTTCACCCGACCACGGTTCGTACGTTTCGAACCCTATGTCGCTCATTGTTCATCGCCCGTCGTCATGACCTCTTCAATCATCGTACCCACTCGTCGTATTCTCCGTAACAAACGGTCAAGACGAGCAACCATGTTCTGTTTGGATTCTGAAATTGTATTCCCAATCAGACGATAACCAAGCGGTAAACGACCTCCGAGTAGGTTGAGAAGAAGCATTTGATCTGAAGCAGCAACCTTTTGCATAGCGTTTTGCACGTTTTCAATCGTAAGCTTCCCTTTATCGAGCGGTTGCAGTAAATTGCTGTGACTTTGTTCGGGAACGAGTCGCATAAATCCACCTTTCTTCAGCAACCAATCTTCTCCACGTCGTTGATGTTGAGTTATCATTGCGGACCAAAGTGCTGAGGCAAGCCGATCAGTACGTGGAATTCGTTCAACTAAACCACATGCACGGAATCGCTCCAAGATGCGACCAAGACGTGCTTTTTGTCCACCAAATTGTTCATGAGCATCATCCAATGAAATTGGTGCGGCTGAATGAAGAAGGTATTGAAACAGTTGTTCTGATACAGAATTACTGAGAATTTCGTTTCCTGGTCGGTCGCCTAGTAAACCAAAATCTGCCATCCATTGCGTTAAATCGGATGCACCTTCTTGTATGGAGCGATAATCAATAATGCTAAGATTGAGTGGAAGAGGCGAATCTTCAGCAATTTCATTTTCCAATGTTAAACCTTCACGTTTCCAATCTCCTTCGAGATCGTTCATCTTTTGTTCAAGAATCAATCTGTACTGAGCAAAGCACAATTCAAGTGCTTGCGACAGACCACCTCCTCTGAGAACGTAGGTTCTCCAGCCTTTGCCTTCATTCGTGTAAGATAGCAACCCAGATTGGCTGAGGCGAGAAAGGTGATGATTCAATGCCGCAGGCGTCATCGCTAATTCATCAGACAACGCCTGTGCATCCCACGACATTTTGGGATGCGAAAAGAAGTGGTCGCGTAGCATGCGGTGAATTGGTGAGGCAGACCCATAATCTGCAGTAGCGTCACCTTTCCGGCGAACAAAACAAAATGATTCGACAAACCAACCTACGAGTCTATCGATTGAACGATCGGTGGTCGGCATTGGAAGTTCTTCCAATTTGACATTAAGCATAACGCATTACAACTGGCGATGGTCTTTGAAACCTGTGCAACAATTGCTTTACAGAAAGCGGAAATTATGCCTGAACTCGGCGACCATCACTCCAGTGGTAGGTCAGGCGTTCCGATCTTCGGAACTTATCAATCTGAATGTGAGATGATAGATTCAGTACGTCCTGTCGTAAAATTCCACGCCTGCGTAACACCTTAACCGCTGAGTGAACACTTGCCCGAGAACGTCCAATTCGACGTGCTAATTGTGCTTGTGATCGAGGAATACCCTCATCCAGAATGTCATCAATAACTTGCCTTTGAACGGCCGAAAGACCAATTGGGAGAGTTGATGCGGTATACTCTTGATTACTCGATGCTGATTGAAGAACCTCAATTTGCGAGGGCCCACCAGCGAAGTAACATGTACGCCCGTTCACAGGCATGACAGTGATTTTCCCTTTGTTTTGCATGACATCCAAGTGATGACGAAGCGTTCCATTTGCTGCACTAAGTTCGTGCTGAAGTTCCCGATAACACAAGCCAGGGTGACGTTCAAGCGTTCGTAGGATTCTCGTTCGAAATGGATGTTCATTTGATTGACGTTTGGTCGAAATGCTACCAAAGGTAAAGGCTGTAGCAGTGGAAACCATAGCTGCTATTCCTTGCGCAATACCAGTGATTCCACCTGCAACGCCTGCCATTCCAGCTGCCAACCATGGCCGTTGACCAACCCACTGTGAAAGAAGAGCCATAGTTTGAGGATAACCTCTTGCTATCTTAATGCATCGTATTGTCGCATCTAAGCGCCAACGATTGAACCCTGATGAATTTTCATGAAAGCAACCAAAGGTGAAAGAAGCCGACCACACGTCAATCCATGATTGGACAACCGATACGTAACTCGAATAGGTGGTCCATCGTTAACAATCCTCTCAACGAGGCCTTTCTCAGACAGATAACGCAGTTTATCCGATAATGTTCGTGAGGAAATTCCCTTGAGCAGATGCTTCATTTCATTGAATCGTCGATCTCCTGCAATATAGAGGGTGGATAAGATTTCAATGGTCCATCTTGATCCAAAAACGTTGAGTGCTTCAACTGCAGCATCAACTTCCCAATTTAAATCGAATTGCCCTTGACCCGAATGGTCTTCAAGCAACGAGCGAATTGAGCCTCCGTTCTGGATTGTTTCACTGATTTTATCGCTCACAATTTTCAGTTCAGTGGGAGGAAGGACCATCGGAGGTTCAGGCATGATTTGTCCGAGTCATTTCGCATACTTGATTTCTTTTCAACACCAATTGAACAAAACGCAAGAGCGTATGATTCATGAACGGTTTACCATTCGTTGAAGACATGAAGGCTGTTGAGAACGTTGCAATCATCGGTGCAGGGAACATGGGTTCAGGTATTGCACAGAAAAGCGCACAAGAAGGATTCAATGTGCAAATGGTCGATAGAGAAGCACAGTATGTTGCTCGTGGTCGCTCAATCATTGAGAATTTCTTGCAAGAAGCCATCGAGCGTCGTATCTTCTCCCAAGACGAAGTGGATGCCACACTTGGACGAATTAGTGATGTTGTTGGAACAGAAAACACAGCTGCGGATACGGACCTTGTAATCGAAGCTGTCTTCGAAGACTTTGACATCAAAACGGCCGTTTTCACTGCACTGGATGAAGCCTGTGATGAAGGCACAATTCTTGCTTCGAACACATCTTCTCTTTCTGTGAATGCGCTTGCTGAAGCAACAGGTCGTCCAGACCGATTTGTTGGATTGCATTTCTTCTATCATCCTGCAAAGAACCGTTTAATCGAGGTCATCCCAGCAGAGACAACTTCCAAGGATACATTGGAGCGAACGGTGCAGTATTGCAGAACGCTTGGAAAAGTGGTGATTGTTTGCAAAGATCGACCAGGATTTGTTGTCAACAGATTCTTCGTTCCTTGGCTGAATGAAGCCTGTTTGTTGCTTGAAGAAGGCGTTGCAACAGCAGCACAAATCGATGCAATTTCGTGCAAAGCATTCCGAATTGGACTCGGACCATTTGGATTGATGAATCTCACTGGTCCTCCGATTGCTCTTCATTCGACC
>JAYXXD010000052.1:0-10143 GCA_036019775.1 Thermoplasmatota archaeon | reverse complement strand
CTGGAGCCGTTAACATTCGACAACCTGGTCCTGGTTCTGAGTTCTATTCGCTTCGAGAGTATTTCGAAGGTGATTCGTTCCGTGCTATCAATTGGAGTGCGTATGCACGATCAGGCAAACTGATGGTCAACGAACGTGAGCGTGACGCCGTTTCCGATGTAATCATTATCATCGATTCTCGAGCCGTTAGCGAAACAGGACCAGTGAGTCGAAACGCATTGGTTTATTCGACCCGTGCAGCCGCATCATTGGCAAAATACTTCCTTGGACGACGTGACTCAGTTGGTGTTGTCGTTTACGGTGATGAAGTCGTAAGTGTTGATCGTGATACAGGTAAGAAACAATTGTACGTGATTCTCACAAAGCTTGCAGGAGCTGTAGCACGAGGAAACATCCCACTACAGGTTGTCGTCAACCGAATCCTACCGCATATTAACAAGGGTAGCCCAATCATCTTCCTCTCGAATTTGGAAGACGATCCGACCATTGTGAACGCTCTTCGAGATTTCCGTGCACGTGACTTTGACGTTACGGTTCTCTCACCATCATCGCTTGAGTTTGAATTTGATGCAAAGCGTCTTGATCGAACCGGCTATGAGGTCATGAAGACCGAACGTGACGTTCTGATTGGTGAATTGCGTGGACTTGGTGTCAACATTATGGATTGGGAGCCAGATATGCTCCTATCAACAGCACTTGCAGGTGCAAGAGGATTCTGAGGTGAGACGATGACAATGCGAAAACCATCTTCAGATACGGCTCACCTGTACGACGGTAAGGTTGTTCGATCTTCTGCTCCAAGTAGAAAGAAAATAGCAGGACAGGCTGGTATTGGCTCAGAAATCCCAAAGGATGCAATTCCTGAACTGGAAATGCCTTCCTTCATTGAAAGCCTCATTGGTGGACCCATTGTTCCCAAGATGAAGTTCCTCCCGCCTGATAAATTCGTTCAGAACATGCAATTGGGAGTCTATGTTATTCTTGTCGGACTTGCTCTACTAACCTACATCATTTCACCTCCAGAAGGAACCATTTGGTTCATGCTCCTTGGAAGTGCAGACCTTGCTTTACTATTCCAAATCGGAATCATCATCGGTGCTACTGGACTTGGTTTCTGGGGCGCTTACCAACGTGATGCACGCTACATGCTTGGATCGTATCTGTTGTTCATTCTCGCTATCATGCGATTCGCATCCTCAAAAACCAGTGTCAATGATTTGTTTGGTCTCGCAGATAGTCCAACAGTCCTTGCATCTTTGGTTGTGATTTACTCCGTCCTATTGATCATGTACTTTGAATTGTCAAACGGTGTACTCCGTTATTCGATGTTGGATACCAGTATTCGTACCAATGAAGTGTATGTCATGAACCCAAAGAAGATTGTAGGAAAATATCACCGTTCGCTTATTGTTAACCCAATTGTAGCAACAGTCTTGGCAACGCTTGTGCTCTCTGCGAACACCATTTTGCCCTGGATTGTCGGTATTCTTTCAGAAGATACTGCGACACGACTCAGCGAGTCGGTTGAACTTGGTTCCGTCTATGGAGTCGCTCTTGGAACCCTCTTCGTCTTCCTCGTTGTTGGTGGTTTGTTTGCTTTGGACCTTCCAACTTACATCCAGAAGCGTCGTGAAGGCAACGACGAATGATTCTAGTTCTTCTGAACGATACTTCGTGATCTTTCTAGAATGAACTCGTGCAAGATGTGCAAGGCTTGGCTTAGGTCTTCTCCATCGATGGCTACTCTAGCAGCTGAATTTGTATTGTTGAGCCAGGTGAGTTCGTATTCTGTAGATTTGAAAAGTGCATCAATTGCACTCATATCACTTTCCTTACAGCCAATGAGTGATAGAAGACCAAGATGGTGATGATGATTTGCTTTGATGTCAAATCGATCAAAAATTGAGGCTGCCCGATGGATGTCGTGTTGCGAAACGATAAGTCGGGAATCTCCTAATCTCGATTCCAAACCCCACCAATGAACTTCATTTTGTGCAAGTTCACCAAGAATTTTGACGAGTTGACGCTGATGAGAGTCAACGTGGTGATGTGAAAAACCAAGACTAATCACGTTTGGAAGGCAACCGACTGCTTTCAATTGTTTTTGCAGCGTTGCAGGTCCAATGACAGTTTTTTGATCAGCATTTGCATGGTAGAGATGGCGTACTTCCAACTGGATTTCTGGCTCGATTAGCGGTTCAATCGTCGATGGATGCAATACGGGTGTATCCATCAAAGAGAGTTCAATCGCTTCCTGATAGGTAAGGTACGGCATTGTATTCGAACGAATACCCCAACGAGGATTGATTCGAAAAATACCTGGTACGTCTTTCCAAAGGATGACTCGTTCGGCCTCAATGAGATGAGCAATTGCAGTCGCAGAATGATCTGAACCGCCCCGGCTGAGTATAGCAATGTCTTTGTTTTGACCTTCGCCGAACCATCCCGTAATGACTGGTGTGCCGTGGAGGGTATCTCGATTGAGTTTCGTACTTGATGCTTGTAGGTCAACGTGATTTGCTTGATAATTTCCATCGAGAGTTATACCAATGTCTTCAGCTCCAAGCGGATATGCATCGTATCCATATTCTTGCAAACGGTGTGCAACGACAAGTGCACTCAGACGCTCCCCTGAGGCAAGGAGGTTGTTCAGTGCAGATTGATCTTGAGGGTCTTGCGCTAACATGCTGAGTGCTTCTTTGAGATTGTGAAGGACCATTGAAAACAAGTGAGCATTTTTCGAAGAATCAAGCCCAGGAGCGAATCTGAGATGCTGTTTCGATAGATCTTGAACCAACCGACTTGCATAACCAGGATCTCGTGCTGCACGATACAATCGATCTGTGGTCCCCCATAATGCCGATACCACAAGGATGGCCTGATTGTCTCCACGAATTACTTCTGCAATTTTTTCGATATCATCCGGTTCTCGAAGACATGAGCCTCCAAACTTGTGAACAATTCGAGCATTCAAAGTGCATCACGTTTCCTAAGGATGAGATCGCATAAAACCAACGTTGTCATCGCCCGAGCAACACTTACGGCTCTTGGGCCGAGCACGGGGTCATGCCGGCCTTTGACGACAAGTGGTTTCTGTTGACCGTCATCCAAATCCAATGTCGTTTGCTCATGAGCGATGCTTGATGGTGGCTTCAAGGCTATTTGTGCATAGAGGGGTGAACCTGAGGAAAGACCTGCAATGCTTCCATCGGGCTTCTCTCCCTTTTGCAATGGCATCTCCGGCGTACCACTCCATGGGTTGTTATGGTCCAATCCGGTCATTTTTACGGAATCAAATCCTCGTCCAAAGGCGACGCCTCGCGATGCAGGTATGGAAAGATAAGCTCTACCAAGAGCGGGTTCAAGACCATCGAACCATGGTTCGCCGAGCCCATGAGGTAGATTCGAAATAAGTACATCAACACGACTTCCTATTGAATTCCTTCCTTTACGTACCTCTTCAATTTGATTCTTCATCATTTCAACGACGTTAGGATCCCGGCAACGGAGTTGTTCACAAAGTTCGTTGGCCCATTCCAGCGGACATTCATCAATCCGTGCTGCTTCGATAGAACCGATTGCTCCAACATGAGCGTCGATCTGAATTTCGCCAAGAAGGGGCTCAACAAGAGCGGCTGCAGCAACGATTCCAGCTGTTAGTCGAGCAGATGAAGATCCACCGCCTCGCAAATCAGCAAATCCTCCGCTCCGCATATGCATAAGCAAATCTTGATGCCCAGGTCGCGGATGATTTGGGATGAAGCTGTAATCGCTTGATCGAGCGTCTTTGTTTCGAATTTGAATCAAAATCGGTTGACCTGTTGCAAAACCTTCGTGAACTCCAGTCAAAAGTTCGACGATATCATCTTCTTTCCGTTTGCTTGCAAAATGACCACCGGGTCGTCGACTCGCCATTCGTTCTTCGATTCGTTTTTCATCGACTCGAAGACCAGCAGGAACGCCTTCTAGCAATGCCCCAACCAATTGGCCATGACTTTCACCGAACAAGGTGATGGACAGGGATTCCCCAAGGCGCATCTTCATTGGGCTCAGTCCTTCCACACAACCCGCGTTCAAGAAGTTGAGCCTTACTCCTCAGCCTCGTTCTTGTCTGGATTAATGAACTGTGTCTCAAGGATATCAAAATCGGGATGTTTCCTAGCATACCACGATTTTATTCGGTTGATTACACCTTCCAATTGGATTGGAATGACGATAACAATTGCAGTTCCTGATCCAGTGATACCTGCTGCACGGGCGCCATTGACAAGAGCATCGTTTGCAAGAATTCGAGAGCGATGATCCTTTGTCGCCCCGATAACACCACGGCCATTGAGCGTTAAGGCAACCAGTTCGTTTCCATCTTGTATGGCGTTGAGTGCTTGAATGAATTGCTGTTGATGTGGCAGAAAATCCTCGAGTGTAGGTCGTGCTTCACGAGGTCCTCGAGAAACGATAAGCACTTTCCATTCATCTCGATTTGGCCCATCACCTTCAAGAAGTACTCCTTGTGCAACATCTGCCTCATTTGCATTGATCAATTTCCAACCACCAGTTGCGCATGCCCATGTATCGTCAATACTGCCAGTTAATGTGATTTCAGCCCGAAGTTGAGCATCGACAGCAATGGCTACAATTTCATGCAATTCGAGTGAGATATCCGTAGCATCGCAGAGTGCACGTACTGCTGCAACACAAAGTGCAGATGATGATTTCAAACCTTCGCGAGGTGGTATCCTCGATTGCACAGACCAGTGCAAATCTTCTTCATCAATCGGTAACTTATGACCTGCATTTTTCCATGCTTCGACGACATGAGGCAACAAGCCATCATCATCGTGAAGGTCACGTTTGCTTTTTCGATCGAGGACTCGAACGAGAATAGGCAGGTCAAGTGCCATACTTGCACCATAACCAGTTCCGGCTGCGTGAAGAAGGCTACAAGCTCCATGGGCTGTGCCTTTCCCTAAAACTGCCATACGTCAACGCTCCTCGGACGGTGTTGAGATACTGATTCCAACGTGGCGTGTCGATGGAGATGAGAATCCAAGAATGCAATCACCAACTGAAAGGTTGGTGACAGAACAGACTTCACTATTCTCTAAAACCAAGCGCACCGTCTCCGCTTGCTGAATGAATACATGACCTTCATTAGCATTTTCATCTTGGAATCTCAATAGAATGAATGGCCTTGTTTCTATTTTCATCCGCCCTATGGTGGCTGCTCGTGTTGCACCATCCTTTCCGATAATGCAAACATCATCACCTGACCTCAACTCGCAGAGATATTTTGTCGAACCGTCAGCTAGGTAGGTATAGGCATCAACACTTCCAGCATTGATTCGAAACGGTCGAGTTGGGACATACTTTGAGGGGATAGTTTCTCCGTGAATGATGACAAATGATTTCGATGTGGAACCAACCAATAGACCCTCACCTTTCTCCAACAAGGATAACAAATCAACACAAACTCTGTCACCAGTATGTCCTTCTTGGATCTCAACAATTGTCATCGTTGAAAGTTCAGTCACGTTTTGAATCGTTTCTTGGTCGGCCATTGTGACAGATGATTCCTCCAAACGTTGTGATTTTACGATCAATGCGGATTCAAGGCATTCCTCCGTACACAGCAATGCATCAACACCAATGTCCAACGCAAAGCCAGCACCTTGTGCTTCGATTGGTTGGGTGATTTGTGCAGCAATTTTTGTTGGTGTCGATTCGACTGCGGCGAGAATATTTTCAATCGGAATCATCGACCAATCTTCGAACGTGAGAAGAATCCATTCAACGGTCCCAGCAAGGCTGCGAGCTTTGGTTTGTGCTGTTTCGGAATCGATGTGAACATGGCCACCAATCATCTCCCCTTGACGATACAAGACACCGTCTTTCGAGTAAATATCTTCACCATCTTGCCTCGAAAAAAGCGCATCAACACCCTGGTGGCCAGACTTCTTTGACGAATCGAGCCAAACTTCCATGCCTCTCCCCTCACAGACCCACGGCTTTCATTGCATCCTCTGCAGTTGCTCCTTGATGAACGATCATTACCAGAGCCTTGGCGATTGATTCTGGTGAGTCATGAGCAAAGACTTGGCGACCCATACAAACACCTGCCGCCCCATTCCGCATGGCTTTCTCGACCATTGCAAGCATATCTTGCGTGTTCGTTTTCGCCCCTCCTGCAACAAGCAATGGAATTGGAACTGCAGAGGTAACTTGGGCAAAAGATGCCTCATCACCAGTCCAGG
This sequence comes from Thermoplasmatota archaeon, assembly GCA_036019775.1. Lineage (GTDB taxonomy): Archaea > Thermoplasmatota > Poseidoniia > Poseidoniales > Poseidoniaceae > MGIIa-L2. Next base: position 3,892 of record JAYXXD010000052.1, on the reverse strand, counting down.
TAGTCTTTCCAACATCACAGCCTATTTCGAATGCGACACGTGCTGCATGTGCAACGCCATTTGTTGTATCTCCATCAACAGGGTTGAGATTTGGTCCACGTGCATACACCATTCCAAGGACGGGCAATTCAAGATGGTGACACTCTGTCGTAAGTTGACCCATCGCTTCCAACATCGCTGCTTCGCCTTCTGAGCCTATGTTCACCTGAGCTGATGCTCCAAGACCTCCTCTTGATTCGACTTCAGAGGCTTGCCCTACAGACACTTTTCGTGAAGCATCATGTCCACCGTGACGTGTTGAGGCTGAGAAATGAATCACCATATTCGTATTACTACCATCACAGAGATGATTGTAATGACTCACCACCCCTTTTTGAGCAACAATTGCATCAACTCCGGCAGAAACCAACTGGCGGATGAGCAATTCGGTGTCCTCCAAACCTTGTGATGGATAATCAGACATTCCATGATCGATAGGAATCCATACGCCTCGCCCGTTTGGGAGAAGGAGGTCAAGCCGGTTTGACTTGTTCATGACATGACGAGATACTCGACACATTCAATGCTTTGCATACAGGTTCTCAACAAATCGAGTAAGCAAATGATAAAAGACACAGTATGCTTTCCGACAATCATGGAAACAGGCTCCATACTCATTTTGAGCATCCTCGGCGGAGGTTTTGCTCTTGGAGTTTGGTTCATTTTGATACGTCGCGATGCTGCATTGGAAATGCGACAAGGAATGGTGGCGGATGGACTAAGGGCGCCTGTGAAAGGGTCCAGTTTTTCGAGCGCCCGCTCTGAATTTGAACGAAAACTCATGATGATTGAGGCGGAGCGCCGCCGCCGAAATCTTTCAGGTGGAAGCATCTCATTGATTCAACAGGAGCAGCAACCAGTCGAACCTGCAGAGGAACCGTTCTGGGAAGAGCCACCGGTTCAGGAAGAACCTCCTGTTGAGGAAGAGATTGAAGAAGAGACTGATGAAGAATCCGAAGAAGACATGCTTGAACGTCGTCGCCTTCGTGACGAGGAGTGGGCTCGACGCGAGGAAGAAGAAGAACGTCGTCGTCTTGAGGAAGAGGAAGCTGCCCTTGCAGAACAACAAGAACGTCTCAAGAAAGAACAGGAAGCACAAGCCGAAAAAGATCGTATTGAAGCTGAAAAGGCTGCAGAAGAAGCACGTCTTGCCGCTGAACGTGAAGCAGCAGCCCAAGCTGAACGCGATGCTGAAGAAGCAGCACGACAAGCAGAACTGGCAGCTGCAGAAGAACAACGCCTTGCTGAGATTCGGGCTGCAGCAGAAAAAGAAGCACTCGAACGTCGAAAGGCGGCATCACGTGCACTTGATGAACTACGGGCTCGTCTTGAGCGAGAAGGTGCTCGTTCATCGGATGTCCAAGTTTCACTGATGTGGAACAATTACAACGACCTCGATCTTCACGTAGTTTGTCCATCTGGAGAGCGAATTCACGGTGGAAACCGAAAATCTGCGTGTGGTGGTGAACTTGACGTTGATGCCAACGTTCGACCTGACTCACGCAAACCAATTGAAAACGTCGTGTGGCCTGAAGGGGAAGCACCTGCAGGAACCTACCAAGTCTTCGTCCATTATTACAAGAAGCACAAGAAGCGACGCTCGAAAGACCCAACAAAATTCCAAGTTATTGCAAATGCATACGGCGATTTGATGGAATATACAGGTGAATTGACCTTTGGTGAGGAGATCCAACTTGTATGTACCTTCAATGTTCCAACAATGGAAGAGCGCGAGCGAATTAGGCGAGACTTGGAGGAACAAATTCGACGCTCTGAAAGCGGTGAAATTTCCGCCGATCAAATCCTTGCAGAGGAATCGACACCGAAGCAAGTCGAATTTGGAGACCTCGTCGATGAAATCGAAAGTGAACTTGGAGATGAGCCAGAGGATGACGGATCTGGCGTTCCGCCGGCACCAGATTTAGGTTGAAATTTAATCATGATGAAGAACTACTTCATCACTCAACTCGAGTAATTTTGAAAACTGAGGAAGTCAAACTTGACAATCCTCTACCCTTCTCATCCTCAAGTTCTATCCGTTCCAAACACTCAACAGTGAATCCATCTGAATACAATTCCATGACATCCTCATCGTGCAATGCAAAAGGAGGTCCTTGCATTTCATCCTGAGGATAGGCGAATGTGATCAACAGTCCAACCGCTCCTGGTTTTGTTTGATGACGAATCTGCTCAACATATCTTCGTCTCATTGAAGGGTCAATTGCAATCATGGCAGCTCGATCGTACCAAGCATCGGCTTGAATTTGACCGGATTCAATTTCCAACATATTTCCATTGTAAATTGTGAAAGGACCGCCGTTGTAAAGGACGTGCGTTTCATAATCTTGGGCGGTGTATTGCAATTGATTGTCAGAATAAAATTCCTTGACCGCTTGTTGTACCAACTCCAATCCCGAAATGGTGTGCCCTTGCTCGGCCAACCATACCATATCGAGTGATTTTCCACACAAAGGCACCAAGACGTTGCAATGATTTGGTGCATTGATTTGTGGCCAATGTTTGACAAGCAATTCGTTGACATCTGACTTGTGCCATCCAGTTTGGTTGCTGAACCAGCGATTGTGCCAAAATTCCATAATGATACCAACTTGAATGTCGTACTGAAACGTTCCAATTCAGGAAAGAATGTCGTCAAGCCGATCGTTTTTCAACGCATTTCGAACACTTCGGGCGATGCGTCGTCCAGTCGACATACGAGTTTCGTTGATGTCGGAATATGGTGAACCTCCAACGAAAGGATTTGATCCTGCAACGATGCGTGCACTGATTTCAAAGACCTTGAATTCCAACGAATCGGTTACAATCGTTTCCAAACAGAAGGGTCCAATCATTCCTCTTGATTCTTCTTCCAATTCAAAAGAAGCTGCAACGGTTCCCTCTGCCATTTCAAAGGCTCGAGGTAACAATGATTCTCGGATGACGACCGGTTGGTTCCCCGTAACAACAAACGATGGTTCCATTCCTGCCTCTCTCAAATCTCGAAGTGAACCCAACTTGTAGAATTCATCGACGTTGGCCTCGTCTCTTCGGTCCATTGAAAGGAGTTCCAATCTGCCAAGGTTCTTTCCAGCGTGTTTTCCTCGACCTTGAACTTGGTAACCATCAGTTGCGAGTGGATCGAAGAAGAAATGAAGATAATAACGGCAACCAAGGACATATTCCTGTATCGTAAACTCTTCTTCAATGTCGACGTTTCGGCGGAAATCTCGATAATCTCGAGCGATAAAATATCCTCGTCCTCCTTTTGCACCCGCGTATTTGACGATAACTGGACCGTCGATATCGTGAGGGTCTTCAAGCACCTTTGGCATTGTACATCCGCCAGCAACGAGCCAATCGCGTTGTTTGGCACGGCTGCTTTCCCATCGTAGAATTCCACGATTTCCAAACGTAGGTACTTCCAAATTTCGGAAATTCTCACTTCCAAGATATTCAACCAGTGATCCGTGTGGAATGATGATGACGTTCTTGCTTCGGAACCATTCTGCATAATCGAGCATTTCTCGGTAATCTTCGAGCATCAACCATTCATCAGGCTCTGCTCCTGGGAAGGCTTTGTAGAAGCGTCGACGATTCTCACCAACGGCAATACCGAGTGTTCGGAAGCCTTCCATACGTGCTCCATGAAGGATTTGAAGGGATGAATGTGAGGCGACAACACCGATTGTGATGTTGTCTTTATCGTAGTCGGCGAGCCAAGAGAGGAGTGTGGAGTGGTCTACGCCCATGTCGAGGGGTTTCGTATGCACTCTATGACTGTTATCCCTCACTTCTCAATAGTGTGGCTTGATTGAGCAGATTTTGGGTGAAGAGTTCAAGTGCCGAATCCCCA
>JAYXXD010000051.1:0-10202 GCA_036019775.1 Thermoplasmatota archaeon | reverse complement strand
CTTCCCAAGACGCCATATGTTGACCATTTCACGGCACTCTTTGAGGCTTCTTGAATGACCATCATCACTATGCACTAAGAACCAAAGTGGTGAAACATGGAGACTTCAATGCGCCGCAAAGCGACATTGGGGCTTCTTGCCGTAACGCTTGCATGGGGTGCAACGTTCATTTGGATGAAGCAGGCAATGGATGCAATCCAACCGGAAATTGGAGCATATGGAAGGACGCCGGTTGTTGCAGCACTCGTGGGAGGACGATTTTTCATCGCCTTTATCGCCCTTTATGCCATTTCAAAAGAAGCCCGATCCGCACTTCGAAATCCACAATTGTGGAGAGGTGGTTTGATTTTAGGCATCATTCTACTCGTAGGCTTCATTACTCAAATGGTTGGTCTTGATTCAATAACACCTTCGACATCAGCCTTTTTGACCTCACTTTACGTCGTTTTTACCGCAGTAATTACGACGAAATTGACAGGACAACGAGTTACCCGGACAATGATTCTCGGTGTAGCTCTTGCAACCTTTGGCGCCGGTTTCATTGAAGGACCACCGCACCTATCGTGGGGCTTTGGAGAAATCCTTACCGTTATCTGCGCATTTTTCTTCGCCCTTCACATACTCTTTACACAGAAAATCACCCAAGAAATGAGCCCAATTGGCGTCACAAGCACATCATTTCTCATTGTCAGTGTCGGGAGCCTTATGGTTGCATTTTTCAGTGGAGGGGCCTCAACAATGGATGCATTATCAGTTGTCACCAATGATGGCGTCATCATCCCGTTGCTTTGCTTGGGATTGATTGGATCATTATTCGCCCTCCTCTTACTGAATCTTCTTCAGCGCCATCTTCATCCTGTCCAAGCAGCAATTATCTATGCCTTGGAGCCTGTTTGGGCAACAATCTTTGCATTGACACTTGAAATGACTGAATGGACAGGTTGGATTGCTATAGGAGGTGGCGCTCTGTTGATTGGAAATCTCATGGTTGAATTGCGTCAAACCTCAGGAAGCGAGGAAGAATAATCCAACGAAAAGTAGCACATCGTTCAAGTCCTGTCTGCTACGAGGAAAATCTGGGCGAGACAATGTCAGATGGCAAAAATCACCGTGAGGCGACAAAAAATGTACATGCAGGAACAAATCACGTTGGTGATTCTGTCAACACACCGATTTTCCTATCCTCAACATACAAATTAACGGAAGAACGCTATGCAGGATGGGCTGCTGGCGCACAACATACCTTGCTCTATTCAAGACTCTCTTCCGTCAATTCCGATGCAGTTGCACAGAAAATCTGCGCTATGGAGGGTGGAGAGGATGCTGAAACATTCGCAAGCGGAATGGCTGCAATTTCAACGACTCTGATGATGCTCTTGAATCAAGGTGATCACATCGTAGCATCTGCGGACGTATATGGTGGAACATATGGATTGATGACCGAAGAGTTACCACGTCTCGGCATTGAAACGACTATGGCAGATCTTAGGGACCCTTCTTCCTATGAGGCAGCAATTCAGGATAACACAAAGATTCTCTACATTGAAACAATCACGAACCCCAATCTCAAAGTTTGTGACATTCCAGCAATGGTTGATGTGGGGAAGCGACACAACCTCATTGTTATCGTCGACAATACATTTGCCTCACCTTGGGCCTGTCAACCGCTAAGCATGGGCGCTGATTTGGTTATTCATTCAACAACGAAATTCCTCGGCGGGCACTCTGATCTTATTGGAGGGGCTGTGGTAGGTTCACGAGAACTCATTGCTAAAATATTCAAAGGACGTGTTCATTTTGGAGGCTCACCAGATCCTCATAATTGTTACATGCTCGAACGCGGTATGCGAACACTCCATGCGCGCATGCCACTCATCACTTCAAATTCTGCTGACCTCGCACACAGGCTTCTCGATCATCCAAAGGTCGTCCGTGTTCAACATGTAACATTACCTTCACACCCTGACTACGAAGTCGCCCAACGTGTTGTTCCAAAAGGGTGTGGCATGCTTGGAATTGTCGTAGCTGGTGGCGATGAAGGAGCTATGGAATTCATGTCAAAGTTGAAGCTGTTTTACGAAGCAACATCGCTTGGCGGAGTCGAATCATTGATTGAAGTACCTGCAACATCAAGTCACATGGCAGTTCCTGTCGATGTCCGTATTGCTGCTGGAATTGAACCAGGATATGTGCGTATGAGCATTGGAATAGAAGACGTTGAAGATCTCTGGGAAGACTTGAATCAAGCATTAGGTTGATTTGGAAGCGGCTCATTCTGACCCGTTGCAGTATGGAGAGCGTGCAAGGCATCAACAAATTCTGAATTATCGGCATTGTCGGATTGAAGCAAATCTTTTCCTGCTTCAAGCAAAATTTTGGTCGCTTCCATCCACGCGCCACCCCGGTCGCGTGCGAGGGATTCAAAATGCCATTCTTGACCAGTAGAGCGATTCGCTGCACGCAACCACGCCCAACCTGCAGCAGCGGTATCGATATCATCATGTCTCGAAGTTGCTTTTCTTTCAGCAATACCTGGCCCTTCGAGTAACCCAGTTAGGATAAGGTCGTGGATTGCACCAACACTACCGGGAAGTACACCAATACGATAAGGGAACTTTGCTTTCTGTTGAGCCTTTTGCCGAGATGAATCCAGTCCCTTAAGGAAAGTTTTGAGTGGCTTGGGCTTCTTTAATTGCTGCTCCCAAATAATCAGAGCCTCGTCTCCTTCAATACCAATCGAATCCAACCCTGCTAATCCAAAATCTTCCCATAAAGCATTGACTGCATCGGTAAGGCTCGCACCTTCCATCACTTCAACAATGCTACCATCTCGTTCTTGCCGACCACCTCTTGCATCGATTCGAATTCCTCCATTCGATTGACCCATAGCCTCGAGGAAAACACCGGCAGCAAGCAACTTTTCATCCTCCGATCCTTGCAAACTCTCCAGCGAGGATAGGATTCCGTCAAGAGAATCTCCATTGCTCCAAGATGAACCAATAAGTAATCCAAAATCAAGAGAATCGAGAACTGCACGTTGACATGCATGTGTAAGGTTCCCTTCAGGAACGGTCAATCCATGCCATCCAGATACGAGTTTATCCAAACCATCATGAGCGCCCGGGGGAAGATCATCTTTTGGATTCCAGCCATCTGGCACCCACATCGCATCGATGTCAACAATAGAAGAAAGTAAAGGTGGCAGCATTGATAGCGCAAGATGGTGAACAAAAGCGCTCTGTTTTTCTTTGGTCGCTTTTAGTGCTTGTAGATCGATTCCAACAATTGGGCCATGTTTGAACATTAATCGGACCCAGCCCCTATTTGATGGAATGCTGTTAAGTACATCTGTAGCATTGATTTCCCCGGCAACATAGACATCAACCCCTTCAATACTTTCGTGTTCAAAATCAAAACGAGAACGTCCCAATACATCTTCCAACCAACCTTTCGGCGGGGTTGGATTTGGGCCAGTGCAGACAAAACCCTTCTCCCATGAAAAAAAGTACATTCCTCTTCGAGCATGTTCTTCCCATGGCAACATCCGCAACGTGAGATTCTGATGGTTTTGCAATCCTGCAAGATACCCCTGTTTTCCATCACCACGGCGAACAAATGAACCTGAGCCAAAATTAGGTGATTTGAAGTTTCCAACAAGCTTGATTTCCTCGTCATGCGCAGCATGCAAAGAGCCTGCAAGCGCTTTACCCACAGGATCACCACGTTTCGCTAGCATACGCTTTGAGAGCCATTTTAAATCGTCTTTCTTAGCGACAATTTTCTTCAAATTCTGAAGTGTTTTCGTTACAGGATCTCGTCGGCCCCAACTCAACCGACCTTTCCAAGTCATTTCCGGAAGATAAGCATCGGGATCATCAAGGAGTTGGCGCAATTGACGATTAAGACGTTTTGCAGTAGCGTCATTAGCATGTTTCGTTCCACGCATTCGCATCCTCTGTTTTTGGCCAGGGAAGGATACTTGCGCTGGTCGTGCCATATGCCCGTCAACCCAACCCAAACATACGTCTCGCTTGAGGTCTTCCCCCTGAATATATCTATGATGCAGGAGTATGTCCTCACGTCATGGCGGTTGTGACCCTTCTGGGAATTGCACAAGACGGGGGGCGTCCTCAGCCAGGATGTACAAGGCAATGCTGTCGTGGATTAAATGAAGAAGATTACAGAAGCCCAGTCTCACTTGGAATCAAGACAAGTAGCGGAAAAACTCTGCTTGTCGAGGCGACAAGAGATCTTGGGAAACAATTGCGCATGATTGACAATCCGAGTATCGATCACCTCTTCATCACACACGCCCATCTTGGCCATGTGGATGGATTAGGACTGTTTGGTCGTGAAACAATGTCGGCTCGACATATACACTTCCATTGCAGCCCTTCGATGCGAGCATTGATCGAAGCCACGCCAGCATGGAACCAATTACTACAACAGAGTGTCCTTGAATTTGGCGAATTTCCAGAAGTGATGATTGATGATGTAACAATCGAGTTCCTCCAAGTTCCACATCGAGCCGAACTTTCCGACATGCATGCTATAATTCTCCGAGGGCCATTGAAATCACTGCTTTTTTTACCCGACCACGACTCTTGGGATGAGACACTTGAAGCGCATAATTGTGACTCGATTCGGTCCTTCCTAGCAAAATTTTCAATCGACATTGCCTTGCTCGATGGAACATTTTGGTCTGGTGGAGAACTGAAAGGCAGAGATATGCGCATTGTCCCCCATCCAACAGTAGAAGAATCGCTTCATCGATTAGGAGAGACTCGTCCGAATGATCCAGAGATTTTCTTCATTCATCTCAACCATACAAATCCACTTTACAATCCGAATTCGAACGAATCGAACCAACTCCAAGATTCAGGCTGGGCAATCGGGTATGAAACACAACAGTTCAAGCTTTGACTTCTGTTAATGTGTAGTCAAGTACAATCAATGATACCGACCAATCGACGGATTCATCCGAATCTCCGTTTTGACAGACTGGAGATCCCCCGCTATTGACGACAACATTAATTGTGAATTCATAGGTTCCTAGGCCTAAATTTCCGCCATTGAGTAGGGCCCCAATCCCATTAGCAGAATTTTCAGTTGTCGTTCCAACAAGAGCTGATTCAATCCAATATTCTTCGGATTCCAAACTTTGCTGTGTCCCTGAATTTTCGACAGAGACATTTCCTATTCCGCCTTGGTAACCTACCTCATCTTCTTCAGTATTGGCAAGAAAATTGCATGCTTGCTCATTGTCTGTATGGTTTGTAACTATCTTAAAGCCCACCACGTTGAGGCCCGAAACGTCGACCGCATCACTAGATGCTGTGATTTGAGCAGTATCGCTAATGACTTCAGTCCCCGATCCAATTTCAACAAAACTGAAATTACCATCAACTTGGTACATAGCCACTCTGTTTGAGTTCAAATCATCATCTGAGGTTGGTGCATAAACAGCATAGGCTGCTTCGGCAACACCGATGAAACATAGAGCAACAACGCCAATGGTTGCAAATTGCCGACGCCCATCTTGTGAAATTTCAAACCGTCCAAATGGATTGGACGCAGAATCATCCCGAATGGCACACATGATGAAGTGAGCAATGAAGGCTGAACCTACACCTGGTACAGACGGGAAGACATCACCACCAAGGCCGAGGAGTGTCCAAATGATGACGCCAGAAAACGCAGAAATCATCATTGCAATTGAATGAAATGTGTCAGGTTTGTAACCCATCCATCGAATGATAAGTAGGGGTACGAAAATCCCGCCTAAGCCGTAAACTGCAAGAACAACGAGAGCGAATACAGAGTCTCCTCCAGGAATGTAAAGTCCTGCGATCGATATTGATGTTGCAGCTGCAGCAACATAGAGCGTAACCTTCTTTGTTGCCTTGTGATCTTCTCTCCATTCTGGTTTGATATCATCGGTAATTGCAGCAGTACATGCAAGAACCTGACTATCAGCAGTTGACATTGTTGCAGCAAAAATTGAAGCAAGAATCATTCCAACACCGAGCGCTGGTAGTGTATCCATGGCGAGTGCAGGTAATCCGAGTTCTGCGTCAAAATTACCATCAGTGAACAAGACTCTGCTGGCAAGACCAACAACAAACATGAGTGCGATGAAAGGAGTTTGCCAAACGAAGAACCAAATCATAGCCTGCTTCCTATCCTCATCTGATTTGAGCGTCATTACACGTGATACAACTTGAGGTTGCCCCGCAACACCCAAACCGCCCAAGAAAAAAGCGAGTAAATAGAGCGAAATTCCCAATGATATGTCGGCTGGTAAGAAATTGACGAGTTGAGAACTTTGGGACTCCAACTGACCATGCATTCCTGAGAATCCACCAACATTTCCAAGAGCAACCCAACACAAGATGACAGAACCGACGATCATGACACAAGATTGGGCAGCATCAGTCCAAATCGAAGCACGAATACCTCCTGCGTAACAATAGGCAACAACCAAGACAAATCCAATCAATATACCAATTAATTCTGGCCAGCCGAGCATAACGAAGAGAGCCTTTCCGCCAGCAGTAAGCTGAGCAGCAGCGTAAATCGACAGGAAAAACACGGATAATACAGCTGCTAATTTTGCCTCAGGGGCGCCCGCTTTTTCTGAAACTAAGGAGGAAAGAGAACGAAGGCCACGTTCGTTTCCTTCTTTTTGGATGAATTTGTACAACCAAATCCATGCAACCAATTGACCGATTGTGGATATGACACCGATCCAAATTGCGGAATAACCCATGAGATAAATAAACCCAATAAAACCGATGAACATGTAGCCGGAATTCCAAGTACTCACAGCTGAAAGTGCTGCCAAGGCAGGGTGCATTCCTCGGCCTGCTACAAGGTAATCATCAGTCGTATCTTGTTTGACACGCATGCTTGCTAAGCCAACACCAGCAAAAAATCCTAGAAACAACAAGAACGAAAGAAGAATCCCAACATCCATAATTTCACTTCCAACGGTTAATGGCTTCTTGTTCCATGTCCGACACGTTGGCTAAGAAGACCATGCAATTCAACCTCCCGCCTGAAAGCGTCTTTAGGTTACTGATTGTAGTTGTTTTCATTCTCACATCATCTGTACCTAAATCACAACAGAGCACACATAATGAATCCAATAACGATGCTGCCTGCCTTTTCATATCACCATCGATATCAGCTTCATTGAACTTTTCTGCCATTTTTTTGATACTATTGAACGCATCCTCAGGTTGCATCGGACGTTGATTCCCAGTTCCTGCACCTGTCGGATCAAGGTCGAACAATACCAAAGTGTGGAGACCTTGCATTTGATTTCGCAGCATCACCTCGAGTGGAGAAGTGACAATCCAATCTCCGTAAGGGTATGTCAACGTGGTTGAACGTCCAAACTTATAATCGGATAACCCAGTTGAACCAGGTACAAGGGTAGTAACCGAAATCCCATGAATAATTTTCACAGGAATTTCCTCTTGTTCTGCACGAAGTTGAAAATCAATATGTGTTGTTGCTTGCATTGGGTCACCAACGACAAGAACTGCAATCAACTGAGATTTCGCCTGTTCAAACAGATCATCAGGATTTTCTATTGCTGGCCGCATAATTCGCTGAATCGGCCCAACCATAGTTTCCAATTTCAACAATTCATCTTCTGGCCACAAAGCCGTGTAAGCCTCGTAAAGGCGAACATCGGCTTTCTTTGCAAACTCAACCGCTTCAAGTGTCATGGATTCAACCTTTCCAGGGCCAATTCCAATAAGTGCAAAGCCGGTGGTGTTGCTCTGTCCCATCCTCAAACCTCATACTTGCGATGGTTGTCCGAGAACCATGCGTCATTTGAGGGTGCCGAGTGCTCAAACATCGCATTGGATTGAACGCTGCAAATCGAATGACTGGTATGCTACCGGTCACCGCGTCCAACGGATCGGCGATGAAAGCGCTATTCCACTCAACGGCAACGCCCCTGCTGAAACGTTGGCAGTTTGGGAAGGGTATTCGATGATTGAAATCGAAGCTTCGGATAAAAAACCAAGACATTATTGGGAACACATCCCAACCGAGATTCGCGAATCTTTTGATGACGAATTTCCTCAAGCCTTCGAAATACAAGGCGATCTATTGTTGGTAAAAATTCCTGAAGAAATGGCGGAAATTGAAAATCAAATCGCTCATGCAATGTTGCAACAATTCCCTTCAATTCGTGTGGTGTGCCATGATGATGGTGTTGAAGGGGAGTTTAGGGTTCGAAACCTACGCGTCCTTGAAGCTAGAAGCGATGACCGTTCAACCCAAACACGCTATCGAGAACATGGGCATGAGTTTTTGATAAATCCAGCAGTTGCGTATTTTTCTGTTCGCCTAGGAACGCAGAGGATGCAGACGTTCGAATCCGTATCATCGTTTCGTGAGAAGAAAGGCAGACCACTCGTTATCGCCGATCCATACGCTGGTGTCGGCCCATCCATGGCTCTCCTGTACACAGAATCAGATATCGTTTCTAAAGCCTATGTTAACGATATGAACCCAGAAGCAACCCTTCTTCTCAAAGCAAACATGGAACAATTCCATGCAAAAAGAAAGAGTGACGGGATGTACATTATCGATTGCAGGGATGCAAGAAAGCTTGTTGAAGAAAATCCAGAAATGATTGGTTGTGCCGATGTACTCTTGGTGAACTTACCGCATGACGGAATTTCCCATCTACCGGATCTAGTTGCTATATTGTCCGATGAAATGACGCTCGTTTGCGGGTGGTCAATTCAAGATAGGAACGCAGATATCTTGAAGCAATTACAAACCTCTCTTTTGCAAAGCAGAAGGGCCATTCTTGAGAATCTGATTGAGGAAATTAAAGGCTTTTCAACCACAAAAGCAATGTTTCGTTACGAACTACTCTTGTCAAAGAAAAACAAGCGCTGATTTCATGAACATCAAATGGTTGGGACGTTCATGCGCAACGTCGTACAATGTCAATGCGGGGCCAGCATCGATATCGCAGGAGCAACTCCCCGAATTGATGGCATCAAAGTCTGGTGCAGAGTTTGTGGAACAGTCACGATTCATCATCGTGAAGAGTGAGGCGCCCGCTCCGGGAATTGAACCCGGGTCGCAGGAATGACAATCCTGCATGATAACCTCTACACCAAGCGGGCCGTATGCATCCTACCGTAACGGAACCGCTATTTAAGCCGCGAGGTATGGCGTAGTCAGGGACGACCATGGCGGCAAAGAAAACCTCTGCAGAAGAAGCCCGAGAACAAGCAGAAGAAGCCGCCTTAGGTTCGATGCTTGATGGTGCATTTGGCGCTATGGAAGAAATTGAAAAACCGAAACCGTCGGAGCAAGCACCCGACCAATCAGGCCCTTCGGGACCCCCATCTCCTCCTTCAGGACCACCAGGCCCTCCTTCAGGACCAACAGGACCACCAACCGGGCCGCCAGCAGGACCACCAACTGGGCCACCAACTGGGCCACCAACCGGGCCACCAACTGGACCACCAGGCCCCCCCTCAGACCCTCCAGAAGCAGAATCACCAGAACCTACGAATCTCGAAAATGATCTTCCTATTGAAGAAGAACAACCAACTGATATCCCTACAGTTGATCCAGTAGAGACTGATTCCGCATCAGAAGAAATTGAATCCACTCCAGAAGAGACGACGATTGAGGAACCTCAACCTGAAGAATCTTCTATTCCAGAATCTGAAACCATTGAGGAACAATCCGAACCAAAGGCGGATATAAAATCGGATACTGAGTTGGAACTAGAACCTGTAGAAAACGAAAAGCCACTCGAAGAGGAAAAAGCTCAGGATGTAGAAGATGGAGACTCCATCCAACAAGAAACATCATTGGAAGAAACCAGCCTGGACGCTGAAAGAGAAATGGAAATTGCTCGACTAACAGCGGAGATTGAACGACTTCGTGGCAGCCTTGTTGGGGCTGCTGAAGTGATTGAAGAAATCGAAGAAACTCCCATGCCTCCTGTTGTTCTCGATAATATTGTCATACCCCCTCATATCGTTGCAGACTTTGCTCGAATGGGCCGCCAATTAAGTCGGGAGGCATTGGTAAAAGGTACGATGGGTGCGATTTCCATGCTTCATCCCGATGAACCAGGATTGATGATTGCCACCCGCCATTCAACTATGCTTTCGCGTCTCGACGAGCGAGGCATTGTAGGCGGCCGTCTT
>JAYXXD010000050.1:0-10950 GCA_036019775.1 Thermoplasmatota archaeon | reverse complement strand
ATCCCATTGGCGAATGGTCTCATGTTCGTGGCGAAAGGATTCGGAGCAATGTTTGCAGTTCTGGTATTGGGTAGCATTTTGCTCAATTCCGGTTTCCAGGCTGCACTTCTTGTACAACTTCCAGTTCTTTTCTTGATCATGCTTGTTCCGTTGTTTGTGCTTGAAAAAGAGGGCGATAAATTCCTACCATGGAGCAAAGGACTGGCTACATCAACCGATGCTTCTGATGATGAGGTGATGAAATTCAGTGAAATCATCAGTGGATTCAAACTTGCTGTATCCGACCCCGCACCGCGTTGGGCACTCCTGCTCTGTACCATTATGTGGATTGGCGGTGGTATGGGTACTGGGATGGGAATTATCGACTTCCAATGGGAATTCCTTTTCGTTGATGAATTGGGATGGGATGCACAAGATTATCTCGATACCAAGGCACTTCCTGTATTTTTGTCAACCATGGCAGGGTTCCTTGTCGGTGGATTCCTTGGTTCGAAATTCGGTTCACAACGCGTCCTGCTTTCGGCGGTTGGCCTTGGTACAGTGATGACAATTGTTTGGTCGGCAAGCCGTAGCAATTGGAGCGATCAAAGTTTCATGACAGGCATCTGGCTCCTTTGGACCCTGATTTGGGCCATTGTTGGCGCAAACTTGCTTGCCTTGCTCATGTCCGTGACCACAAAGGAATTGGGTGGTACACAGTTTTCGATTTACATGACCCTGATTAATGTCGGAGCCTTTGCAGGAAATGCCCTATCTCCACGAGTTCTCGATATGGTTGATGGAAGCTATGCGAATCTCTTCCTCGTTGGTGCAGCGTTCCAAGGGCTTGTTTTCCTCGTTCTCCTTGGAATGGGTAGCCGCCTCCAATCGACTTCAGATTCACCTCCTGAAAGCGTGGTTATCTCTTCTTCTGCAGGTGCAGATACTGAGTCCGAGTGATCGAATAACATGGATCTTGAAGCAGCAGCCAATATCGGCGAAGCACTGAGTGGCCTTGCCATCATGTTCACGCTCCTTTTTGGTATTCGTCAAGTTATGGAAGTGAATCGAAATCGACGATACGAGATTTCGCAAACGATTGCACAATCGCTTGAGAATCCATTGGTTCAGAGGGGCTTTGCCACGTTTGGTGCCGTTATCAAACACAACTCAACACCTGAGGACTTGATGGAACTCTCAAGAGAACAGAAGGACGCATCAAATGCAGTCATTGTGTTGATGGCGAATCATGCTGTCATGACCTATCATCGTAATCTCTCATTTGATTTGGTTTACTCCTTCTACAACGGGTATCTCTCTTTGATTGGTCCAAGTATGCGACGAATGATGCAAGTCGCAGAAATGGGCTACATTATGCATGACGAAAGCAGTATTTCGGAAAAAGACGGAATGGGGGTCTTCCATTGGGTACTTTGGCTCCTCGACCGATTGGAAGAACATCACAAGGCTGATGAATACAAGCCTCATCTTAATCAGACTGATTGGAAACCTTAGAAACGCTCTGTTTTCTGCATATGTGATGAGTTTTATTCATCCTCTTGAGCATTCTGTGGCGGGAAAGCAATGATGCTTGCAAACCAGCCTATGGCTGCACAAACGACGATTGATCCAATGGTTGAATGAATGCTCCATCCAAATGGGATGACATGAAGATTTACGCCTTCAATCCAGTAAGATGTTGGGGCAATGTCGCCCACATTCATGAGTCCATAAGCCATGAAAACAATGACTTGGCTTGCAGCCATGAGTGGAATATACACCTTCGGCCCAATTCGGTTGTACCCAAGAGCAAAAATTTCAGCAACGATTGCAAGCGTCACGCCCATGGTGAGATTTTGAGAATCAAATTCAGAGTAGACCCAGACACCAATCGCATGGAACATGAATAAGGTGAACATTGATCCACGTGCTGGCTTCCAACGCTGAAGGAACATGGCAAGAATCGCTGAGGTCAGAGCGGCCTGAATGAAGAGAGATCTCAGGCCTTGCTCAAGAGCATAATTGTAATCATCATTGTCGCAAAAATCAAGATTACCTGAGTAACAGAAACTTTGCAATGGAGAGAACCACAGGTTTGCGTAACGAACCATCAGAAGAGCAACGCACCAAGCTGCCCCCGCACCAAAAACGATGAGAAGTTGCGAAGGAAGCCCATTTTTGCCAGATTTTGGATTCGCCCATGCAGACCAAAGAGGTGCAGTGACAGACATCATCAAACCTATGAACAATCCAATGTGGGTTGGTGAAAGGAGAATATCCGTGTTTTCTTCCACACCGAGTGTCTCATGCCAAATGAGATCTCCGAAACCAGATACTGCGAAGATGATGATTCCATAGACACCTGCTTTATGTTGAGTTTCAACGTTCTTTAACGTACGAAACGGTTCTCGAATGAGTTGCTGAATGCCACCTTCTGGTAGAATTGCATAGAAAATGTAGGCTCCATAGGCAGCAGCACCGGAATACCAAACTGCATGCCATGGTGTGAAGAATGTGTCATCAACATTCCCAGCAATATGGGCAAATGCATCAATCAATAATCCTGCAAGACACCATAATCCCAGAAACAGCACGATTGGGTCATAAAATCGTTCACCAATCTTCGGTAGCCCTTTCCAACGTTTATGAAGTACAATTGCGAGAATTCCTGCAAGTAAAAGTAAACCAAAGAAAATGAAAGGGAAGCCTGTGAAAAAGTGACCATTGCCGTGTGTTCCTGCCATGTCTTGGCAAGGAGCGATTCCTTATTGAGCATTCAGTAACGGTTTCGTTACTTCAAACGTTTATTCCTCTTCCTCGAGAGCAGCCGTAAGTTCGGAAAGATCGATTCGATTGTCTTCATTTGCATCCAATGCCTTGATGATCATTGAGACCTGTCCTGGTGAAAGTCGGTCGCCGAGATGATCGATGAGACCTTTGTACAATTCAGGTCCATTAATTTCGCCGTCCCCGTTCGCATCGATTGAAGCAAAGATGTCACTAGGGCTTTGATTGCTGTCGTTCATTGCGTTCTTTAAGTTTGAAATAGCTTCGTCAACACTCCATGTCTCTTCTTCAGTCATAGCCTGTTGTCGTATCGTCGGTTGAATAAATGTTCCGAACAGCCTCTTGCCTAGTGGCTGAGTCGATGTTGTTTTATGTGTGAAATCGAGTCAAAGCATGTAGGTTGACAGGAATGAGGGTTCAGTTTTTGTTGGCCTTTGTCATGGTTTCGTGTGTCTTTGTACCGATGTCGAGTCATGCTCAGGGCCGAGCGATTGAATTTGATATCGAGTTGCCCCAATTGGACTGGTTATCAAACGAGACGATACCAGTTGACGTGAGATTAAAGGACGCACAATTCAATACCAATTACACTCTTCATTGGATTTTATCTGATGTTGATGATTCAGTCATTGAATCTGGATCGATCGTGTTCAAGGCAACAGGTACTGTAACTTCGAATACAATCGAGTTGAAGAATTTTTACAATTCGAATCATTTCTACACCTTTGAGGCTGATCTGCATGATGCCTCAGGTGCTCTTCTAGCACAAGCAGATCGCTCATTCACAGTTTTCCAAAACCGATTGGTTGCTCCTATAGGGAACCTCGTTGTTTTTGGTGATTCACTCAGTGATATGGGAAATGCAAAAGATTCCATTCTTAATGTGCCAGATGTACCTCCGTATTGGCAAGGTCGGTTTTCCAATGGAATGGTCTGGGTTGAATATCTCTCACAAGCATATGGTGTGACAACGACATACGGTTCAGGAACATCCGTGGGCGATAATCGAGCATTTGGTGGTGCGCAAACCGGTCCGGGTTTTTCCTATCTCTTGTTGCCAAATGTTGGTTCACAAATTAGCAATTATTTAGCAAATGTTCAATCCTCATTTGCTTCTAATGACGTCGTATCACTTTGGGCAGGAGGGAATGATTTCCTTTACGGAACAGCAAACTCAGATACGATTGTTACGAATATGGAGAGCCACATTCGACAACTGGAAGCTGCAGGTGCGAAAACGTTCATCATTCCAAATCTTCCACCGTTGGAAAAGACGCCTGAAATCTTGGGGCGTAGTCAAACTCAACAACAAAACATTGCTTCTGAGGTTGCATCATACAACGCTAAACTAGCATCATTGGTTTCAAGTCTGAAACTTGAACTCGGAATAACTGTTTATTCTGTGAATGCTTATTCCATCTTTAACGACATCATCGAAAACAAAGATGCGTTGGGTCTAACAAACACACAATCCTCTGCATGTTCAGGGAATGCTGGCCTTCTTCCGTTGCCAATTTGCAACAGTGGTGATCCGGTTGTTGCCAATGTAGATGAATACATCTTCTTCGATAAAGCCCACCCTACAAGAGCAATGCATCAGTACATTGGACGATTTGCAGTTGAATCAATCGGTCAAGCTGATACAGATGGGGATGGGATTATCGATAACAATGATGTTTGCGACTGGACGGATGATGCTACAACAGTGAATGAAACTGGTTGTTCTTGGGCTCAAAGAGACGATGACGCCGATGGCGTTCTCAATGCTGACGATTTGTGTGCAGGTTCAGAAATTAATTCAGTGGTTGATGAAGACGGTTGCTCTGATTCACAAAGAGACTCGGATGGAGATGGGAAGAACGATGCAATCGATCCCTGTCGATACAGTCCTAATCGAATCGATTATGATCAGGATGGATGTTCGGACTCTGAAGATTGGGACGATGACAACGATTTGGTTGCTGATTTCGAGGACAATTGTCCAAAAGGAATAATCGGTGTTCACGCATATGATCTTGATGAAGATGGTTGCTCAGATCTCGAGGATGATGATATCGATGGAGATGGTCTTTCGAATGCTGAAGAGGATGCAATTGGTGCAGACAAGAGAAATCCAGATACGGATGGTGATGGCTACAAGGATGGAGTCGATGCGTTTCCAATAGATTCTCGAGAATGGCTTGATTCGGATAATGATGGATGTGGTGACAATACCGATGAATTCCCATTGAACCCGTTAGAGTGTATCGATACTGATGAGGATGGGGTTGGGGACAATACAGATGCCTTTCCTGCAGATGATTCTGAGTGGACCGATACCGATTCAGATGGGGTAGGCGACAACAGTGATGATTGTTTGAATGAATTCGGCTTGTCTTTGCTCCCACTCGGATGTCCTGATCGCGATGGTGATGGTATCGCCGATACTTTGGATCTCTTCCCGAACGATCCCGATGAATGGTCTGATGAAGATGGCGATGGTTATGGTGACAACGGCGATGCGTTTCCTCTGAATTCGAGTGAATGGGTCGACTCTGACAACGATTCGTATGGAGACAACATCGATGTTTTTCCACTCAATTCTTCAGAATGGTTCGATTCTGATGAGGATGGTGTTGGAGATAATACTGATGCTTTTCCATTGGATGGAACAGAATGGCTTGATTCCGATGGTGATGGTTGTGGAGATAACATTGATGTCTGGCCAATGGATGCAAGAGAATGCTTTGACCGTGATTTCGATGGAGTTGGAGACAACCAAGATGCATTCCCAGACAGTGCCTATGAATGGCTTGATTCCGATGGGGATGGCCTAGGAGACAATGCTGACGTTTTTCCATTCGATAAAGATGCGAAGTACGATTCAGATGGAGACGGAGTTCCAGATGCAACAGATCTCTTCCCGCGCAATGCAGGTATGGACTCGTTCTTTGACATTGGTTGGAGAATCTGGCTTTTCTTTACGTTCATTGGAACAATCCTCTTCTTTATTCAACGGAGAAATGAATCGAATGTGAACACGAAAGAATGGGTTCAAGACACGCTTATTGTTGCAGATGAACAACATGATAACAAACCAAAAGTGGCTCCTTCATCGGAACTTTTTGAATAAGTCATGTTTGGTAACGTCATTATAGGATTGCTTTGTGGCAAAACTATGCGCACCAAGGCGATTTTGGTTTCATTGTTAATGGCGACCTTCTCACTTGCCGGATGTTTTGGAGAGGGCAAGGTTGGCCAAGTAACGGAAAACCAGGACGAGGCAGAAGAAATTCGCGTGTTTGTTACAGATAAAACAGGAGCATCGATTGATGCAATGCCTCTTGATCTGACCTTCCAATTTAGTGACGTTGGAGAAACAGGAAAGGAGCCGAGTATCGGTATCACTTCCAGCGGATGCATTTTCTTCATCGCTATGGAGAAGGTCATGCGTTCATGCGATGGTGGTCAAACCTGGGATGAAACGCAAGATCCTGTTCAATGCTCGCCGACGACCAGCGATCCGTACGGTTGGGTTGACCCCATCACTGACCGAGTATTCGGAGTGCAGATGATTGGACTGGAGACATCATGGATTTGTTGGAGTGATGATGATGGAGAGTCGTGGATGGGGAATCCGCATGATTCAGGAACAACACCTTTGAATGACCACATTAAGCTCGCCAGTGGTCCTTGGACCGATGCTGGCTATGGCTCACTGGGTCAATTTACGAGTGGATTTTATGAGACAGCTGTCTATTATTGCTACAACAAAATTGCAGGAATTTTCTGCTTTACCAGTTTTGATGGAGGTGCAACCTTTGAGATGGGAGGGCAAATCATTGGTCTTGCAACAACCAATGGAGGGCTTCATGGTGCGATTTCAACAGCACCTGATGGTACCGTTTACGTAACACCTCGTGTTGCCACACCGACAGTTATCGTATCCAAGGACAATGGTTTCTCATGGTTTGAACGTTCGATGGGGACGGATGTCAATACGCCGAATCCTCGAAAGAATTCAGAAGTTTCAACGGATTCGGACTCAAATGCATATCACGTTTGGACAGGTGCTGATGAGGGCATTTACATGTCAAGGTCCATTGATTCAGGTGAAAGCTGGGAACAGGAAAGCATTCGCATTTCACCAGCGGGTGTCATTTCAACGGTATTCCCTCAAACTGATGCAGGCGACCCAGGTCGAATTGCTATCACATATTTGGGAAGTGAAAACTCAGAAATGCTCAATGAATCCGATATCGATGGTAACCCTTGGAACGGAAATGCACACTATGCTCCCAACAATGCAACATATCATCTTTACATCACTTACAGTCTGAACGCCCTGGATGAGAATCCAGTATTTCACACCTATCGAGTGACGGATGATCCCGTTCAGGTTGGCTCGATTTGCTTGAATTCAGGTGATTGCAGGGACATTGGTGGTTCGAATCGTAATTTACTTGACTTCAATGACTTGCACATCGACCGACAAGGACGGGTCTATGTCGCCTTTGCAGACGGTTGTACCGGGGATTGTGCAACCAATCCAAATGCTACTGCTTCAGACTCTCGTGATGGAAGGGGATCTGTGTATTATTTGGCTTCAGGGCCAAGTCTCTACCTTGCTGATGGTGAGTTACAACCACTCATTTGAATTAGATTGCAACAACTGAAGCATTGTCATTGAGTTTCAATGATTGCATCAAATGCTTGAATTCGAGCCGAGCCTGTGCTATGCGTACCTTGCATTGCTTGATACGAGCTTTGTGACTTTCTTTGACGCGCTTCCATGTGGCTTTTGAATCCTTTTTTCGTTCCAGTTTTGCGGCCTTGTACTCCTCCCTTCGCTTCATGAGTTCTGAGAAGCTTTTCCGCAGTTGTTGGACGCATTGAGTAAGTTTGTCTTGAAGTTCATTGGAGACTTTTGTTTCATCGGAGTTTGTTTCAAAGGCAGTTTTCATGCGTTGAGATTCGATGGATTTCTTTGGAATTTTATGCAAATCTTTGGTTAAGCCAAACCAGGATGCAACTTTAATCCACCACTTGGATGGGTCCCAGTGATACCACTTGTGACCGTTCCTGTAATCTGCTTGGAAGGTGTGGTGAAAGTTATGGTATCCTTCTCCAAACGTTAGGAAGGAGAGAATCGGAGAATCTCGAGAGGTGTTGGCAGTAGAGTACGGCTGTGTTCCCCAAGTGTGAGCAGCGGAGTTAATCAGGAATGTGGCGTGATGGACGATAACGACTCGAAGGAATCCACCGTAAATCATTCCTCCAAGGAAACCTTGGGTTCCACCAATTGCAAGGAAACCAACGATGCCTGGTAGAACAATTCCAACCAAGAAACCGATAAGGAAAATATGGCGGTCTTGCCAAGCAAGGATTCGATCTTTTTGGAGGTCCTCAACATGTTCGACAATCTCTTCCCCTTGGTCGACCATGACCCATCCCATGTGGGCCCACATGAATCCTTTTTTGACCGTGTAAGGATCTTCTTCTTCATCCGTTTTAAGATGATGTCGGCGGTGATCGCTACACCACTTAATCGCTGAATTTTGGAAGGCTGCTGCGCCAAAAAGGGCGTAAAACAATCGCATCGGCCAAGCGGCTTTGTGAGTTCGGTGGCTAAACAAGCGGTGGTATCCAGCAGTAATTGAAAGTCCACAAGCGAGGTAGAAGGCAACAAAAATAATCGGTTCGCCCCATGAAATTCCATAATTTAGACTGTAAACAATGAGGCTAGCAATGGCTAGGAGTGGCATTCCGATCAAAAAGGTGGAGTTGATGATGTTGACGGATTTGTGGTGTTCCATGGCACACCGATTTACATGCACTCTTTGATGTTGTCTGTCAATTTTTCAAACAAAGGCATGGTTAAGGCTCGTTGAGAAACAGCGAAATGATAGTTTGAGTTTAGGTGCTATCCTTTTATACGTGTCCTTACGGGTTTTTTTTTAGGGATTCATATGGATTATCAGCAGTACATCGATGATATCAATGCTCTCAATGACTACATTCGTCTCGGTATTGCAATCGTTCTCATCTTGCTCTCCATCGTTGTAGCTAAGTACGCAGTCATCCGTCCATGGTGGCGATTCGTTACTTCCACAGAAGCCGATTGGGATGACTATCTCCATCGACCACTCGCAAATCGAACGTATGCGTTGATTCTAGGACTTGGTTCTCAACTAACGATTCGTTGGATTCTCGGAACATCAAGTACGACCTATGAAACGACAGATCCAGTATTTGCAGCGTTTTACGTCATCCTAAGTGCGTCCATTCTCAGTGTATCCATCAAGCATCTCATCCCTGTCTTGATGGATCAGTTTAGCTCTCAAGGAAGCGTTACAGTTTCTGGAAGCAATTCCATCATTGTCTTTTTCTTGCGTGCAGTCGTCTGGTTCGCAGGTTTGTATTTCGCTCTCAACCAATTGGGTATTGAGTTGTTCGGAATTCTTGCATCACTTGCAGTCTTTTCATTGATCATTGGTCTAGCAGTTCAGCAGACGCTTGGTAACATCGTCAACTCGTTCCTGCTCGCAATCGACCGGCCATTTGAAGTTGGAGATCGAATCGAAGTCGAAGGGACATGGGGGTCCGTTGTCTCGGTCGGCATACTTTCGACGAAGGTTCTCGATCGTGATGAACGTCTTGTTGTCATTCCAAACAACACGCTCGTTGAATCCAAAGTCATCAACCACGCTCGTGGTGGCGGTGATGGTGTCGCTCGCCGTATTTCCATCGTTCTCGACATCGGTGTTGATTACAGAGAAGATATTGACCACGTCAAGTACACTCTGCTTCAACTTGCGAAAGAGTGTCCTTACGTCATCGATAAACCAGAACCACGAATCCTCCTGCATGAACTTGCTGACTTTGCAAAAATATTCCGTGTCTACACATGGGTTGAAGATTACAGTGACGAATACGTTGCACGCGACTGGCTCTTGCGCAACATTGACGAGCGATTTGGCAAGGAAAACATCAACATTCCATTCCCAACTTCCGTTGAGTTGTCGGACAGTGTCTACGAACAGGCAGAGGTTAGCAAGCAACGCTCTGCAAAGCGCAAGATGGTTCAAGAGCGTAAGAAACTTGATGAATCTCGGCTTAGTGCTCGGGCAGAAATTGAAGAGATTACTGAGAAACTCAAGGATGCCGATCTCTCCAAGAAAGATCGGTCTGAATTGGAAGAACGTCAACGTGAATTAAACACAATTTTGTCACAATTCGATCGTGATGGAGACTGATGAGTTCCCGCCATAATTTGGCGGTGAGTTGAAACCCTTTGGGGCGTTGGCAACGATATGAGCGGTGGGGTTGAACTCACAAATCCTGAGCGTCGAATGCTTCGTGCAATGCTCGATGCACCGGATGCAATTCATTCATTGTCACAAGTCATGAACGCTTGCAATTGGAACGATCAAGCCGTAGCTGTTGGAGCTGGCCAAGGTTTGAGCGACAAAGGACTTGCTGAAACTCAAGAGAGTGTTCGTCGAACCATTCATCCAGGTAAAGAAGGCCATAATGCAATTGCAAATGGATTGCTTGAGGCTCGTTTGTGGGCATGGATTTCATCTCAAGAGAAACCAACAATGGCCAAATTGCAAGCGAAGTTTGAACGCCACGAGGCTGGTCCAGGTGTAGGTTTACTGAAGAAACTCGGTGTACAACTTGATGCTGGAACCTTTGTATGTGAGGATTCATCAGCACTCAAATCTGAACTTCAAGCGAGAAATATGTTCCTTGCTTCACTTCCGGCAGATGAGGAGGATTTGTCTGAGCGCCTTCTTGCCCACTTCAAGGGTCGTAAAGAATTGGTTGAAGTTGTTGAACACAAAAGCCGAGCATGGGTCTTAACCGATGCTGGAAGAGCTTTCTCGACAGATGGACTTGAGGAGAGAAAACAAATATCTGAAATTACACCAGAACTTCTCCAATCAGGAGAATGGAAAGATGCTGAATTTCGATCGTTCGATGTAACGCTTGAATCTACAACGCCTCGTACTGGACGTTCACATCCAATGCAAGAACTGATTGAACGTATTCGTAGAATCTTCTTGGAAATGGGTTTTTCCGAACTTGTCGATGATTATGTACAGACTGCAGGCTGGAACATGGATGCTTTGTTTATTCCACAAGACCATCCTGCTCGTGAAATGCAAGACACATTCTATCTTGACGATCCAGAATCCATTG
>JAYXXD010000049.1:0-11359 GCA_036019775.1 Thermoplasmatota archaeon | reverse complement strand
CTGCGATGGTCTCTATGAAGAGAATCTTGACATCACTCGCTCAATGGTTGGTTGGTCAACTGAACTCAGCATCCCGTCTCTCTTTATTCCAGGTGAACTCGCTCGACCGGCCGGGTCAATGTACAAGGACTATTATCAACTCTCCATCACGGCTGTCGATACGAATGGTGATGATTACAAGGGAGTAACAAGCGTCAAGTGGGACATTCTCGAGGAGCTCCCTGCTCCTGCAGAGATGGACGATGAAATGTTGAGCGAACACATCGATCGCTTGAAAGAAGAAATCGAAGCACTTGAAACATCATCAGCAGAAGCCACAACCGATGCTGAGAAAGAAGAGATAACACAACTTCTCGAAGAAAAGCGCTCGAAGTACACGGTAGCATGTGAAGATCCACGTGCAGACTGTCCTGCTGAACAAATCCAATCTGGTGGCGAGTCGGGAGATGATTCGGGCAATACCAATTGGATGCTGATTCTTGCTGTCGTCGGAGGAGTACTCTTTGTCGCTCTGGCATTCGGTATGATGATTCGTCGTGATGGTGATGAGAAACTCCATGTCTCTGATGCAAACTGGACTGAAGCAACATTGCCGATACATGACACTGTAGCGAACTCAATGTACGGCGGGGCTGCTCCGATTTTCCAACAACCAATTCCACAACCAGTAGCACAACCAGTAGCGCCTCCAATGCCAATTCCTGCAGCATCTGGACCTCCATTGCCTCCGGGTGGATTGCCAGCTGGCTGGACCATGGAACAGTGGCAATATTACGGTCAACAATATCTTGACACGTTGAATCTCTGAGACTACACGCTCCCTTGGCTTATGCTAAAGTCCTAAAGGGGAGGAGAGCGAGGAAACAACATGGCAGAGGAGGACGCTGTTGAGGAAGTCATCACAGAAGATGACTCTGAAATGGTTACTGTTTGGGCTCCTGAGCCAACAAAAGACGGTGACGAACTTCTCTCTTCAAGCATTGATTCATGGATTGAAGAAGTCAAATTTGAGACCACAGAAGATGTTCCAATTCCAGAACGCCTTGTCGACCAAGTTATTGGTCAGGAGGCGGGTTCAGTCGTCATTCGAAAAGCTGCTGAACAACGTCGGCACATGCTGATGATCGGTGATCCTGGTACTGGAAAATCCATGCTCGCTCGTTCGATGACCGATCTGCTTCCCCAGGACGCTCTTGAAGACGTTCTCGTTTATCCAAACGAAGATGACGAAAACGAACCTCGTGTACGTTCTGTTCCCGCAGGTCGTGCAGAGCGAATTGTGCGTATTCAGAAAGAAGCTATCCGAGAGCAGAAAGAGAAAGCACAACGCATGCTGCTGATTGGTTTTGGTGCGGTGGCGTTTTTGCTGGTTATCGTCGCAATACCGACCGGTGACATTCTCACGCTCTTGTTTGGTATGTTTTTGCTCATGTTTGGATACATGTTCATACGAAGTCGACTCGGTTCTGGAGATGAAGGACGTATTCCTAAAGTTCTAGTCAAACATGACCTTGATGAGCGACCACCGTTCGTGGATGCAACAGCTACACTTTCCGGTTCTCTATTGGGTGATGTTCGCCACGATCCATTCCAGTCTGGTGGAATGGAAACTCCTGCACACGATCGAGTTGAGCCCGGCGCCATCCACCGAGCCAACAAAGGTGTTCTCTACATTGACGAAATCAACCTTTTGCGACTTGAAGAGCAACAGGCATTACTCACTGCGATGCAAGAGCGAGCATTCCCAATCTCTGGTCGCTCGGAACGCTCTTCTGGTGCGTTAACAAAAACTGAACCAGTTCCTTGTGATTTCATTCTTATCGCTGCAGGTAACCTCGATGCGATTCAAGGTATGCATCCTGCACTTCGAAGTCGTATTCGCGGCTATGGCTACGAAGTCTACGTCAACTCTGAAATGCCAGATACCAACCGAAACAGGAAGCGCTTGATTCGATTCATTGCCCAGGAAGTCCGACGGGACATTGGAAGCACGCGAGAAATCCCTCATTTCGATAAATCTGGAGTCGCTCTCATTCTCCGTGAAGCACAGCGAAGAGCAGGTCGTCGAGGAAAACTTTCACTTCGCCTGCGTGAACTTGGTGGACTGGTTCGAATTGCAGGCGATTTGGCTGCAGAGGACGGAGCACCATTCGTGACCGATGCTCACGTCTTGGCTGCTCGTTCCATTGCAAAGCCTCTCGAGCAACAAGTCGCTGATCGAATGATTGAGCGCCGTCTGGATTATTCGCTCATCGTCAACTCTGGTAATCGTGTGGGCCGAGTTAATGGCCTAGCAGTTCTTGGTGCGAATTCAGGACTTTCGGATTTCTCCGGAATTATGCTACCTGTTGAGGCTCTTGTTACACCTTCTCAAGGAGGCGGTGGCAAAATACACGCAACAGGTGGATTGAGCGATCTTGCAAAAGAGAGTGTTACGAATGTAAGTGCCGTAATCAAGAAACTCACTGGAAAGGATGTATCCGATTACGATATTCACATTCAATTCGTCGATACGCATGGAGTTGACGGTGATTCTGCATCCATTACCATCGCAACTGCAGTCATTTCAGCACTTGAAAACATACCAATTCGACAGGATCTTGCCATGACTGGTTCGCTTTCAGTTCGTGGAGAAGTTCTTCCGATTGGAGGTGTAACAGCTAAGATTGAGGCAGCGGCTCGAGCCGGCGTCAAGACGGTCGTTATTCCTCGCTCGAACATGCAAGACGTCTTACTGGACGAACAATTTGAAGGGAATGTCGAAGTTCTTGCAGTTGATACCCTCGATGAAGTTATGCAACATGCCCTTATCACTCATGAGCAGAAACAAAGTCTCGTCGAACGCCTTGGATCGGTGATTGACCGTTTGACGCCCGACCTTTCAGGTCCGACTACGTCGATTTGAACACCAATTTGAAGCATGACTTCAAAGGGTGGATGTCATCCAGCAGGTTATGGATGGGGAGGCGGGTCCAACGCCAATAAAGGATGCCGGTAAGGGCGCCTTGGTTGTCCTCTTCCTTGTGACCATGATCGATATGATTGGGTTTGGTATTGTCATACCATTTCTAACGTATCTTGTCGAAGATTTAGCGGTTGATCAGAACATTGCAGCCGTCGGCCTATGGGTTGGTCTATTGATGACTTCCTATTCTGCTGCACAGTTCTTGTTTTCTCCAGTTTGGGGAGGACTAAGTGATCGAATCGGTCGGCGTCCAGTCCTAATGATTGGGCTTGTCGGAAATACAGTTTTTTTCACCATGTTTGGTCTTGCAAACACCTTGCTGATGGCCCTTGCCGCTCGTTTCTTGGCTGGTGTTTTTAATGGAAACATCGCTGTTGCACGCGCCTACATTGGAGATGTGAGCACGCCGAAACAACTTGCGACCAGAATGGGCCTCATCGGTGCTGCATTTGGCCTTGGATTTACAATCGGACCGTTCCTTGGAGGAGAGTTGTCCTCTCCTGCTGAACGTTGGTCCTTATTCAAAGATACAATTTTCGAGACTTATCCTTATCTTCTTCCTTGTATTCTTGCAAGTGTTCTTTCGATCTTCTCTTTGCTCCTCGCGTTCCGATATCTTCCGGAGTCTCTTGAGCCCCAGTCACGTGCAAAAGGAACGAGTCGGACCTGGGGGCAAACCATGAAACGTACTGCCTCGAATGTGAAGCAAATGCTTGGAACCAAAAACATCGGTTCCTTGATGTGGGTCACTTTCCTCTATATGTTCGGATTTACCGTTATGCACGCTGTATTCATTCTCTATACGCAAATGGATCCTTCTCAAGGAGGCTTAGGATTCAGTGAGGCAGATAATGGGCGTATTTTCGCTCTGATTGGAATCATTGGGATTGTGACTCAAGGTGGCTTAATCGGTCCATTGACAAAGAAGATGGGTTCTCTTTATGTCCTGCGACTCGGATCAATCTTGTCAGGTATTGGACTTGTCATGATTCCATATTCAACGTTGAATCATGTCTGGATTTGGATGATTCTCATTACCGGTTTCATTGCAATAGGAAACGGTTTGTTTCAACCATCATCAAGTACTGCTCTAACGACATTAGCACGTCGTGATAATTACGAATTGGGTGCTGTCATGGGGTCACAAGAATCTCTATCGTCGTTCGCTCGTATTCTTGGCCCCCTTACTGGAGGGTATGTTTGGACGATTACAGTTGATAAGAGCGGATTCTTTGATTATCATACTGCGTTCCATATCTGTGGAATTCTGATGTTCCTTGCGTTTATTCTTTCATTTAAAGTTGAATTCCAAGCAGCGGAACAATCATCACAATAAATTCAAACGTGATGCTGAAGAGTGGCCGTCATGGACGGACCTGAATCTGTGTTTGATAATGAAACGTTCCACAAGAGGTTGGGCTCTCTCGCCTTCGCAGCAATCCTTCTGACACTTCTCACAGTTTGGATGATTGAACTCAAGAGCATATTCCAACCATTTTTCATAGCTCTTGGAATTTACTTTGTACTCAAACCTGGTGCTGATTATCTCTCAAAGAATGGTTTTCCAATCTATTTGTCGTACCTTACAATGCTTCTATCAGCGTTTCTTGTCATCATTGCAGCAGGATATCTTGCGTTCGATCAGGTCAGTGATTTAGCAGATGATGAGGATCGAATCAAACAATACAACCGACAGTTGGACAATCGTTGGAACCAGCTCAAGGGAACACCAATGATAGGCTCCTCGATTGCAGAATCCTTGAATTCAACAAATGGAACATTTACAGAAGATCTCGCAGAAATGGGCCTTCTGAGCGATGATTCAGGTATCGGAGACGCGATTGGAGGAGTTGTCTCAAGTGTTGGAAGCCTCTTGGGAATGGGTTTAACTGTGACGTTTTTCCTCATCTTCATCATTTTTGAAGCCAATTTCCTTCCTGGTCGAATCGAACGTGCATGGCCAGGTGGAGTTTCAGGTCGTGTACAGGACATGCAGATTCAGATCCAAGAGAGCATCAATACCTACGTTATTGTCAAAACAGGTGTAGGTCTGGGTACTGCTGGAATAACTGGGCTTGTCTTGTTCATTTTTGGCATAGATCTTTGGTTCACATGGGCTTTGTTGACGTTTATTCTCAATTACGTTCCCTACATTGGATCGTTGATTGCAACAATTCCTCCGTTAATTCTAGGATTTGTAACACTCTCTCCTGTAACATGGTTTGTATTGTTGATTCTTCTCGTTACGAATCAACAATTATGGGGAAGCATCATCGAGACAAAATGGGCTGGACGTGCCTTGGATATTTCTCCAGTCTTGCTCTTACTTACTACAGCATACTCGTACTGGGTTTGGGGCATCCTTGGAATGGTCCTTGTTGTTCCATTTACGGTGATTTTTAAGATCGTTCTTGAGAACATCGAACCGACACGTCCAATTGCAATTTTGCTTGCAGAAAGGGCACCTTCCATCGATGAGGCCTGGAGAGATGCAATGAAAGATGGAAGGATTTCGAGCCATGAAAGTCGTTCATTGGAAGAGATACAGAAAATTCTGGGCTTGAGCGATCGTCAAGTGACAAGAGTTGCTGCAAAGCATGCGATTGAACGCTCACTCAAGCGAAATCGAATGACAACTGAACAATTTGATTACATTATGGAAGCAGCATCATTGATGGACAATGATGCCTACTTCTTGCAATTAAACAATATCGATGTTGAATCAGGACGACTCAAGAAATCCAACCGCACAGTTTTGGAATCACTGTATGTTCATCTTGAAGAAGAATAATCACAGGATATCTGTGAGGATTTTTTCAAGTTCAGTATTGATCATGAGGATGAGGGTTCCAAATTCGGGAGGAATGTTTGGATCTTCGTAAAGCTCTTCCAGTTTTGATTGAGACATTGCAATACGAACATCGAGTTTCTTGCCTTTGTTTAGTAGCCAATGCTCACACGTCTCTTTTGCTTGTTTACGTATGTTTCGTGGTACCTTCGGGTCATCAATTTGGTTGATGACTGTTGCAACTTGTTGTAACCTTGTTTCGATGTCCATCATAACAATACCTCAGAATCCGCACTAAGGTAGTCTTGTCGTGGGCCGTCTTTAAGGTCATTGGCGACATGGACTCGTATATGGATGTCGATTCAGAACGTATTCTGGGTTGGACTCGAATGGTTGTCCTCGTACTGTGCATGGGATGGGCGGCATGGTTTGACCACAAAGAACGGAAGGTTTCAAATCAACATTGGGTTGTATGGACAAAACCAATCGTTTTCATTTGGACATTGGATTTGTTAATCCAACAGCCTCATTGGTCAATATGGCTTACAGCTTCCGCACTGATTGCTTATGCGAGTGGTTCAGTCATAGGAAGGCCCACGATTCGAGACGCACGAAATGGGAATCGAGTAGATCAATTGGTCATCTTATGGTATCTCATTTCAGTTGTCGGTATTGTAGTGGCTGCAATCCGTTTCGCATCGATTTCTCCCATCGATGTTTTGCTTGGTGATTCTTCTGCTGATGCAACCCTATGGTGGTCCTATATTGGAGCTTTATTCACACTTTTCCTGATTGATTTAGGATGGCGATTACGATTTATTCACGGCGGTGCTGATGCGAAAGCATTGATGTGGATTACGCTTCTATTCCCTTCATGGGAAACGGTTCCAGTTCACTTCTCGAGCCTCATGGATGAAACTGTATTGCACTTACCACCTTCATTAAGTCTGTTGATATGGGGCGGTTTCTTGTTTATTTTGATTCCATTTGTTCTTCTCATTCGTAACATTGCGTCTGGTTCAGTCAAGAGTTTCTCAGATTTATCCATGGCTTGGTTGGCATTATGTGTACCATTAAACTCAGTTCACAACCGTCATGTGTGGATTTTGACAGATACGATGGAAATGCCAAATGGTGAAACCGTCCTACAAAACAAGAAACGAGCACCTCGAAGAACACCATCAGAGAAAGAATTGAATGAACACATCAAACGGTTGGAAGCGTTTGGATCTGAACGCATCTGGGTCAGTCTGAAGTTACCACTTTTGTTGTTCTTGTTCCCAGCTATCGCTCCATTGTGGTTGGTTGGGGATCCTATGGCAGCGATATTGCCATTGATTTTACTCTGAAATCAGTTGCCCTTACGCTCGATGTTTTTCCAGCGTAGACCTTTGTAGCCACACTTTCTGCAGCGTGCGGCACGTGCAGCGTTTCGAGCATTACACTTCATGCAAATCTTGCGCACAAGCATACGAGCCTCTGCCTCAGGAAATCGTGCCATGCTTTGGCGACCCACTTCCTCTATTTAACCGCAACCACCAGATAAGAGATTCTTCAATACCAGAGTTCAAGCACTTGAGGGGGCAGCCAACGACATGCGCATCGTACGCCTTCCGGGGATTCATCATGATGCAAATGCAGTCTTACTTATGGGATCAAAACAGGCCATACTTATCGATTCTGGAACTGCTTGGTATCAATTGCTTCAACAGGAACGTATTGTCGGGCAATTAGGAGAGGATGTGACTTTACGAGAAATCATCCTCACTTCTCGTCGTTATCCATTCAGCGGTGGATGCGCGTTTCTTTCAGAGCAGTTTGATCATGTTCCAATCATGGCACATGCATCTGCAATCCCCTCTCTTTCAACCGGTGATTTCTTCACAACATGGGCCAACCGATATGATTCCGATATGCCGAATGTTCAAGCAGTAGAATTGGATGGAGAGCAAAGATTGTTTTTGGATGATGAGGTCATTGAAATCATCGAGGCACCTGGTCCAAGCAGTTGCAATTTAATGGTTCATATTCCCTCTGCAAAGACGGTTGTCGTAGGCGCCCTTGTTCCAAGAGCAGATCGTCCTTTCAGGTGGGATGTGCCGACTGGAAATCTCATTCTTGGCAAAGAAAGCCTTGAGAAACTATTGAAGATTGAAGTCGATAAACTGATTCCAATGCAAGGACCAAGCATCCGAGGCAGCAACCACATTCGTGAAACCATCAATCGTCATCTTTCAACGCTTCAAAAAATCATAGAAGAGCAAGGTGCTCTTCCACGTTCGTGGCCAAAACCAGCCCACACTTCGCTTTGGCACGAACCAGTCCCATCATGGCCACGAAAAGAACAAGAAAAAAATCAAGCAGATGGTAAGAGCCGTAACTGAGCCTCAGCCTCTCGTCTTTGGGCTTCCAATGCCTTTCGTTCACGTATCCTACGCAGCATCAAATTTTCACCAAATGCAGTGGACGCATCCGTTGAATTTGAAAGGCCACCGTTCCAGTCATAGGAACACTGTTCCCAACCGGATTGAATTCTGATGGATTTACCATCAACACGTATTGATGAAATCGATCGATGTGTTTCAAACAAACGAGTAGTTTTTCCTTGCTTGGATACACTTTGAACACAACCTTTTGCATCTGCTGTGAGCAATAGACCGTCCTCAGTCATACACAAAGCACGTAGTGCAACATCACTCACTGCCACGGTGTGTGACAGAACGAAGTCTGGAAATTGTATTACGTGTAGTTGACCAAGTCTGTCGCCAATAAAAAGTTTCGAAACAGTCAAGTTGTCTTCTTTTATCCCAAGGAGGGCGGTTGCTGTGGTTCGTAATTGCAGAGTTTTTCTCGTGGAAGGAGTTTCCCACACAAGCAATCCATCGCTCATTGCTAGGTAGGTTCCCTGCCGTGTTACCAGACTTCGCACAGTGGTTCGGTTGTTACGCATACCTTGTTACTGAGTGCAGTCGGTATACGTGATTTTTCGAGGGTCGAAAGTGAAAGTGAAAGTGAATCAGTACATGTCATCGTTCTTGTTTTCTTTCTTCCAAGCACGGTAACAGGATTTGCACACTCGAACCCGGCCCTTGGTCGAGACAAAGTTGCCAGAGCCCCACATCTCGGTTGCATCGTCAAATGAGAGCGATCGACCACCGAGCTTTTTGTCCGCAAATCGTTCACATGACTTGACAGCACAAGGGACTTCACCTGAACTTGACTTTTTCTTTTCAGCCCCATCCTCAGAGGACTTGGGTTTGTTCTTGCGGGCCTTGGCTTTGAATCCCATGAAGGAGCCAATTGTTGATGATTCAAGAATCTTAGGGTCTCATTGTTGAGATCCTTCGCCGAGTTTGACAAGTAGACCTTCAATCAAACGTAGGAGGCCTCGAAGTGTAACCTCCGATACATTAGCAATCGAACAAATCTCCGACTGGGTGCGAGGGGATCCTGATTCGTTGCATGCCTTGTAAATCAGAGCCGCAGCAACTCCCATCGGCTTCTTTCCTTGCCATACGTCTTCATGTGGCTTAATGACGGACCATAGGTGCTGCACTTGACTTCGCATTGACGGAGCGAGCTCGAGTTTAGCCATGAACGGGTCGATGTATTGGTCGGGAGAGCTAATTGAATGCATGTTCAACATGCGAGAAACCTGTCGAATAAGGCGCGATAATTCCTTTTCCTCAATCGAAAATTGTTCTGCGATATCCGGAATTTGTCGAGGAACGTTCTCTTCACGCGCAACGAGGTACGTACACGCTGCGGCAACTCCGGCAATCGAACGTCCTGTGACGTATCCTTTGTCCGAAAGGCGACGATACAATCGAGCGACCTCTTCCTGCAAAGCAACAGGTAGTTGAGAGCGGTCTCGAATGAATTGATTCGCCTTGACAAGGTTGCGTTCTCGACTTTTGCGCGTCTTGGAACGTTCATCGATGATTCGACGACGACGCCATTCACGTCGACTTTGGCTTGAAATTCCAAGACGGCTCGCGGCGCCAGTGTTCAAATCACGCACATCGATGGTGGTATTGAGTCCACGGTCAGCGAGTGTGTACGTCATTGGAGCTCCTACTCGAGAGCGATCCTCTCCACGGTCTCGCTGAGTCCACTCAGCCCCTGGGTCAGGAACGTTTTCTTCAACGACAAGGCCGCAGCTGTTGCATGTTACCTCGCCTCGTGTCGTATCAAGACTCCAATCGACTGCTGCACACTCTTCACAAGGCCGAGTGTGTCCCTCAAGAACTCGGCGCTCGCTCGATACGTTTGTTTCTTTTTGGAACCGTCCACTTTCGCTATCAAAACTCGCACTCATCTCCTCAACTCCAGGTATAGTAATTGTATTATGAACTATTTAAACATTTGTGTTCGTTGCATCAAATTTATTGTTGAGCAGGGTCTCGATTGTTACGAAAGAACGGGGATTTCCTGCCAACAATAAGAAGATTGAACGACAGTATATGAACGTATGTTCAATAGACCCAATATGACCCAATCCAAAAGATGAGGCCAAAGCGTATAGTTCAAGGACATTCGTCCGTCAGTAAGGGTTGAAGATTATGCCAGCAACGGTTATTCTAGGTGCACAATGGGGCGATGAAGGCAAAGGCAAACTCGTCGATCGGCTTGCTGAACAAGCGACTTGGGTTGCTCGTTTTCAAGGTGGAAACAATGCTGGACATACGGTCGTTATCGGTGATCGAGTCCTCAAATTCCACCTTCTTCCATCGGGAATCACTCGACAAGAATGCTCACTTGTCCTTGGTGACGGCATGGTCATTGATCCGTGGGTTCTCAACACAGAAGTTGAGAATTGGATAAAAACAGGAGGAGACGATCCAAGAGGCAATCGGCTCTTTGTTTCAGAACGAGCCCATATCATTCTTCCATACCACCGAGCCATGGACAGCCTCGACAAAACAATAGGAACCACCGGCCGTGGAATCGGTCCAACGTATTCGGATAAGATCAATCGAATCGGTCTACGCTTTGGCGATATTGCTGAAGTCGTTCAAGATGATTCATGGGCAGAAATTACCGCAAATCGCATGAACAAGTCGCTTGAAGCTGCTGGTTCCGATGTACGCATTGACGCATCAACACTTGCAAGCGAAGTGGATTGGATCCATTCAACCTATTCTACAAGCATCGCCAACACTGGGCTGATGCTCGATAATGCACTCAAACTCGAGGAACATGTGATTCTTGAAGGAGCACAAGGCTGTCTCTTGGATATCGATCAGGGTACATTCCCATTTGTTACATCATCCGTCACTTCACGAGGAAATGCAACGCACGGTGCGGGCATTCATCCGGGTCACGTTAACGACGTTATCGGCATCACAAAAGCCTACATCACCCGTGTAGGAAACGGTGCAATGCCAACCGAATTGGAAGATGGCGTCGGAGAACACCTGGGAACAGTTGGTCATGAATTTGGTACGACCACAGGTCGAAAGCGACGATGTGGTTGGTTTGATGCTGTTGTGATGCGCCATGCACACCGAATCAATGGATTCACATCACTCGCATTAACCAAGCTCGATGTTCTTGGTGGATTGGACGAACTGAAGATTTGTGTCGCTTACGAATTGGATGGTGCT
>JAYXXD010000048.1:0-11486 GCA_036019775.1 Thermoplasmatota archaeon | reverse complement strand
CGCCTCTGAATCTTCAATACCTGATTCTTCCATAACAACATTAAGTGTTGAGTCCTGATGTGTTGCCTTCGTCACAGTTGATTCAATTGCATCAGGAACTTCTTCAACTGGTGCATGCATTGTGCGATTCAATACATCGGTTAGACTAGGGTGGCCTGGAAAGAACTCAAGCCCCCTACGTGCCATGGCAGCAGCACCTGCATCATCACCAATCCGATCGAGCAAAATAGCAAGGTTAGCTGTAGCCGGGGCGTGGTCAGGATTCAAATCGAGGCAAATCTGGAAGGCTTGTCTAGCTCCACGAGCATCTTGCTGAGCTTCCAAAAGGACTCCCCGATTGAACCACGCCATGTCGCTTGATGGGTCCAAGGCAATGGCTTTGTTGAAGGCAACAAGTGCTTCCTGGGGTGAATTGGAACGGGATTTAAATTCCCCTTCCTCGATGAGTGATTGGACTTGTTCCTCAATTGTGAGATTCTCATTATTTGTTTCAGCATCTTCTTTTTGTTGCTTTTCTTCTTCGTGTTCCATTGGAGTTTCGGGTTCCGAATCAACTTCATCTGAACCGACCATCGATCCAAGCCCAGCAGAGCGAAGCGCATCCGCCATATCGTTCATCAATGCGTTTGACATCTCTTCGTCACGAGCACTCATAGGCTTGTCCCGTTCTTTGGCAAGACTGTTATTGTATAAGCATAGTTGCTTCATGGTCAGGAGAAATCAATGAATTCATCTATTGGCTGTTCTTGGTTTGGTTATGGCGGATGCTCCACTCAAAATCATGGGTCTTTCAGGTTCAATCGGACGACAATCAAAAAATGGAATGCTGGTGGACTTAGCATTACATAAGGCTCGTGAAATGGGTGCCGAAGTGTATTTCTGGGATCTACAAGAGAAGCCACTACCTCTGGTTGGAGAAGACGGATGCTGGAGCAATCCAATCGTTAAAGAATTTCAAGAGATGGCCTCCTCATGTGATGCTTTTCTCGTTTCATCTCCCGAATATCACGGAACAATGTCAGGTGTCATGAAGAACACTTTTGATTGGGTCTATGAGCAACATATTGGTGGTAAGGTATTTGGATTAATGTCCACACTTGGAGGAATGTCCAATTCAAATACATTGAATCACATGCGAATTATGTTGAGATGGTTACATGCAATTCCGGTTTCACAACAACTTGCAGTTGGTCACGTCAAGGAAGCCTTTGACGAAGAAGGCAAATTCGTTGATTCGGATATGGACACGAGACTTCAATCACTTGTTGAATCAGTAATAAAAACAGCATCAATGTATAGAGATTCGTGATGGTATGGACATGAATCGCCCCTTTTTTGAGGATTCATATGGGGGCACATATCTTCTTGTTGAACCCGGGAAATACAATCTTGGTGATGAAGTTGGATCAGGACATCCCAATGAACAACCAGTTGTTCCTATCGAGATATCAGAACCGTTTTTTCTAGGCGTTCGTCCAGTAACTCAAGCACATTGGACCTCAGTAATGAACAACAATCCCTCAAAATTTCAGGATGGATGGAGCGCTGGATTACGACCGGTCGAATCAATATCTTTCAACGATGTACAATTATTTCTGAAACGTCTGAACAATGAATATCAGGAATTCATCGGATTCAAAGGAATATGGCGTCTTCCAACGGAAGCCGAGTGGGAATATGTTGCTAAAGCAGGATCATCTTCAAGATGGTCTTTTGGAAACAAGGATTCTGAGTTGGATGCGCATGGTTGGCATGCAGGAAATAGTGGTGCAACTACGAGGGAAGTTGGTTCCAAAAAAGCGAACGCTTGGGGTTTCTTTGATTTGCATGGTCTTATTCATGAGATGACAAGTGACTCATGGAAACCATCTCACAAGGACCATAACGGTAAGCAAACCCCTATGGCTAACGTTGAGGATTATTGTGTAGCCAAAGGAGGATCTTGGTTTACCGAATCAGATTCAACACGTTCATCTTCCCGTCGTCGAGTTCATCGAAAAGATCGCAAAGATGGGGTAGGTTTTCGCCTCGTTTGGGAGCCATCTGAACCATTGGCCTAATCGCCTTCCCGGATTTCTACATCGGCATCAAATCCAACTTCTTCTGCAAGGATTTGTCCATTGGGTATTCTTCCAGGTATAGTGTCCCATACAATATCATCAACATTATCAACAATTTTCATGACATTTAATCCCATGAATACTTGGATACCAGCTTGCGTTCTATGAACAACAGGTGAAACTTCTTCATGAAATGTTGAATTCATATGTTCACAAATTTGGGCGAAAGTCCGTTGGCCATTACACAGTTCCCATAGTACGCTATTTTTTTCTAATAGAGGTCGACGTAATTCATGCGGAGCTCTCATGAGTTTTGCAAAAATACGTTCAATTTTGCCAAATTTTTTTTCAAATCGAAGAACAATTCGTTTACCAGTACAACCGTCGACGGTGGGATGAGGTCCTGCTTCTCCTGTTCTACACCACCATACTGGGAGCCGAACCGGATACTTATTGGCGAGTGGATGCTGTTGAAGATCACTTAATTCCATGAAATCCCTCAGAAATCTGTCCATGTCCAAAGAACGAGACTTAGCATTGATACCACACCACTCAAAGCAGATATTCGGACTAATTCTTGGCGCTTGCTAAATTTGTCAAGATACCACGTAAGCATCCCAAAGAATGCGACTGCAACCCAGAGGAAATACCATATTGGATTATCCTGAGCCATGCTACGCGATATCCGACCACATCAAGGCTGTTTCGCTAGTCGGTCAAGATATTGTTGCCCATAGTGTGTCCATTGTTCCATTGACCAACCATCCGGCAAACCATCTACTGGTAATGGGGGGGCATTGTTCGATAGGGTGGGTTGAGCAACAGCAGTACTTGCAGGTGGACCAGCATTAGCGATCGGCTGCTGAGATATAGGCGGGCCTGAAATAAATGTTTCATCTTCGATTTCAACTGGTTTTTGTCTGCGAAGAACAAGGAGTATTGCTGCTAAAATCAACAAACCAAATACAGATGCTATAATCGTTGGAGCGTTCACGTTTTTCGAGAAAAACGACTCTTCTTGTTCTGGTTTTAGAAATTCAAACGTTCTTTTTTCACTAAATTCAATGGTTCCGTCCAGCGCAGAAGCTGAAACTACTACTTCCCCAAGGTATATACCTTCAAGTCTTTGGATAACGCATTGAATGTCCTTGATGGCATCTTGATTTCGTTCGTAAGGTAAATTAATTTTGTTTTCTTCTTTATTGACAACAAGTGTTCCGTCGCACGTAACCTGCCATCCATCAGGATACATGATTGAATAATTGAGTTCCTCAGATTGAGTCGAAAAACTGGTCATATTGAGCCAGAGTTCATTCATAGCAAGTTCTGAATTGTTGCTTTGCGGCGAT
Source organism: Thermoplasmatota archaeon (assembly GCA_036019775.1). Classification (GTDB taxonomy): domain Archaea; phylum Thermoplasmatota; class Poseidoniia; order Poseidoniales; family Poseidoniaceae; genus MGIIa-L2. The sequence goes on along the minus strand of JAYXXD010000048.1, from coordinate 8,077 downwards.
ACATCCAATACAATTTTTCGTTGTTGGTCAACCATTATGAGATTCTGATGCTCTATCCGTACCAATTCCCCATCTGTATTCATCCCTCCCTCGACGAAAACTGTAACCACAACTCGTGTGTTAAGAGGAACATCTTCGCCGATAATGAGGTCCATCAAAATCAACTTTGAAGAACCGGCACTCATTGGTATCGTCAATACCTCGCCTGATTCTGAAGTTGGACCTCCTACTCCTGCTGTCAAGAATCCAATGACTCCATTTGTGGGTGGCGAAGTTGATAATTCAAAGCCAATATCCATACTGGATTCAAGAGCATTTCCTACGTTTGTAACCGATCCATTTAGTCTTACAGTTGAACCGATCATTGCATGGTAGTCCTTTGAAGAGCTATTGTACTCAGGATATTTTATGCTCCCAGTAATCATCTCTACTGATTTTTGATTGTCTATTGGATGGATGTCGCTACCTTCTGCTTGGACATCAAATGTAACTGTATGAAATTCATTTGCTGCTTCAGTCATTGGCACATACAACAAAAACTCAAGTTTAGCGCTATTGTCTCCAGTGTAAATCATGCCTAAGTTTACACTTGTTGTCTCTTGAATGACTCCATTTAAGCGGATAGAATAGGACCAAGAATCAGGAGAATCAACAAGGTGTATGGAGGCAGTGGTTGGCCCATTTCCATTATTTGTTAATTCTAATTCGAAAGTAGTCGTTCCACCTGGTTTTAGCACTGACTCCATTTCAGTAATCTCTAAACTGACATCATACAACGTTTCGACAACAATATTGCTGTATTCGGGCCCCTCGTATTGCATCCCACTTCGTGTCGATGTAAGTATTGGTTTGATGGTTGGGGCGAAATCATTTGCTTGTGCGTTTTCTGGTGCGGTTACTGCAATGTAAAACGAAGTAGATGCGCCCGGATTAATGACAATCGATGGTCGCTGTTCTGCTTCGATAATCCAACCAATGGCTTGAGCGTACTCAACAGTTAACTCGAAACTATCCTGCCGAGTCGCCTGATTTGTGATCGTATAATCAATATGAACGACTTCACCTGCAGAAATCATCGAAATCTCTGTCGACATAATGTCGAGATCAATCAACGCATTTGAAATCATTGAAGCTTGAACTGTAATTGATTCAGTTAACGTGCGGGATGAGTCGTTCTGAGCAGTCATGGTCAACCAAAAATCACCAGTTCTTTCTGGAGTTTCACCGGAAGGTACGGTCATAACGAATTTAATCGCCTGAACTTGATTTGGTACAAGACGAACCGATGTTGGTTGATCAAATGCTAGGTTCACACTCCAACCTTGATCCAAGGACTTTGCTGCGGTCTCTAGGTCGAAAACATCTGTTGCTTGGCCAATATTTTCTACATCGATGAAAAAGACACATGAAGAGCCAGGTGCGCATTTTGGTTTCGTTTCAGGATTGTGTATAAATGGAATCCGATCCGCTGATACCTGATATTGCATCCCTTCCTGCACAGAAAAGCTTGGATTCTGAAGACTATTTACGACAAATGTGAGTGGTACAAACCCGACATTTGCGTCCATGTCTGGTTGGATTCGGACATCGATTTGCTTCGTTTCTCCTGGCAATAACCGAATACCTGCATTGAGATTAACTCCTGCTCCGTTCGGATATGCATATGAGACATTCCAGTCAGTAGGTAAATTTGTTATTGATGGAACCAATACGTCACTAATGTTCCCTGTATTCGACAACTCCATGCGAATCTTTCCCCAAGAACCAGGAATTGAACCGTCTGTAAAAACACCTGAAACATCAAGATTGTATTCTTCAGAGCGTGCGGATTGATCGTAAAGAAGAATGAATTCATCAAACCAATACCCTACATCTGTCCCCGTTGAATCGCTGAAAAAACTGAATTTAAATCTGGAATTTGAATGGAAGTGCTCCGATGGGCTAGCTGGCATAATCGGCGTAGTATGTCCCATATGACTTGTGAAACTCGTTCGCCAGTTGGACAAAGAGGAGCCTGCAGCACCAGCAATGCTCGCAAGTTCATCCCAGCCACCTTGCCTATCGAAAGCATAAACCTTCAATCCATCGTTTTGATTTGCGCTTCCTGTAAAAAAGAATGTTATTCCATTTGCTCGTGTAGGATTTGCTATAGCATCGCTTAAGTCCCATATTGGAGTCATTAAGTCTGTTTGCAAATTATTTGCATAGGAACCAAATTGACCTTGACCGATATGACACGATTCACCCATACTCACGGAAGTATCAGTACTCGTACCCCAATATTGCCCAACATTCCATCCTGTTAAGGAAGTGCATGTAAAGTAGATATTTGCAACCGTATAATGTCGATTGAAAACATCATTCGATGGGTTATCATCAACCCCTTGAAAACTCGGTGTTATTTGCAATGAATGATTTCCCGAGTAATTGACATATACGTCCAAAAACGTGACCGTTGCTTGACCGTTTGCAGATAAACTGTTCATTGTAACCGTACGATTTGCTAATTCAAATCTTTCGTATTCATCATGAAGGATCAACAAAGCCAGCGTAATGATGCCAGAGCCTGTATTTCCATCATTCCTCACGGTAACTTCGATATCCATCGGTGTAGCATTAACTGTATCGACAGCATACATGCTTTCAGGCCTGTCAAACCCAATGATAGGATGATTGGATGAGAACATTTTGTACTGAGATTCATCTGATGGATTAGAATACTCTATGGATACATCAATGACAGATAAATCGATTCCACTGTTACGGGCTGAATTGCGAATCGAATCCATGCTTAAATGACTCACACTCGTCAACGGATGGATAAGAAGCAGTGCAACCAACAGAAGCGCCACACCGTTCTTTGCCATGATTTACAATTCACATCTATGTATTTGACTTATTCGTCGGCGTGTTCTTCGCTTGTAAGTCTGAGTTTCTCTTCATTTTTCCGTTCCTTTGCTCTTGCAGCAAAGTATACCGTAAACGACGGAATTAGCACCATTGAGAAACAACCAACGACTGCAGCAAGCGCCCAAAGAAATTCAGTAGCGGCATCAATCTCAAAAACAGAAATACTGGAAAATTCTTCGTTTACAGTATAGATGGTTACAGTTGGTTGTACCGTTTTGTCTCCTGGCTCAACGATTTGGACGATGATTTGAGAGGGTTCATGAAGGTAATCGATTTCTTGTTTTGCCAAATCGCGAGCTTCGTTTATATCACTTGCAAATACCGTTCCATTCGATCTTCTAGCAGGATCTGTGGACGTTAAGGATTGTATGCTTATTTTGCTTGAATCTGCTTCTACCTCAATTGATTCCCCATAAGTACAATGTTCAGAACATCGAAAATCAACAGTCTTCCCGTCGACAACAACTTCTGCGTCAGGTACACCCAGGAATGGATGAGAATACAACTTGCCCTCATTGGTCATTTTTACAATTGCTCCAGTGGCCAAGTTATCTACTGTCATATTAATCCACGTTAGGTTTTGACCGTTCGGTGATATCGTTCCAATCCAAGTTGTTTCGTTGTTTTGGAAAACTTTTGTCAATTCGATATCCTCGAATTCACTATCAACAGCATTTGTTTCATAGATGTAATAGTTTGGTGAAATTGTGGCTCCATAAACTGCATAAGAAAGCAAAACAATCAATGTAAGAGACAAACCAATGAGGGTCCTCAACAGGTTTGGATTTTGAGCGAGAGCCTTCTTCATTGTTCATCCCAAAAGTAACACGTTCAAGAACACTTGCACAGCCCCTAAATCACACAGATGCTCTTCAATCTAGGGTTAAAAACTCCCGCTTTATTCAAATAGGGGAGATAAGTCGCAAGGATGCTTGGTGTTGTCATGACGACGTATTACGATGTTCCTGCAAACTTTCTCATTCCTGCTTTAGCAGAGGAATTGATGAACAATGATGCGATAAAAATGCCTGACTGGGCTGATGTTGTCAAGACAGGATCTTCTCGCGAGCGCCCTCCAACCCAAGAAAATTGGTGGCATACCAGAGGTGCAGCGCTCCTCAGAAAAATTGCTCGACAAGGACCAATCGGAGTCACTGCTTTATCCCAAGAATACGGTGGCCGAAAGAACAACGGATCCAAACCAAACACACCAGGTGTCGGTTCTCGTAAAGTGATTCGAACTCTTGTACAGCAACTTGAAGACGCAGGTTATGTTTCAACCCAACCAAGTCGACTCGTTGAACCTGAAGGACGTGAACCGACTCAACTTTACCAAGGACGCATTGTCAGCCCTGCTGGACAAAAACTCCTCGATAAGGTCGCTCACAGTGTTCGACCTCAAGTTGAAGAAGCCTACCCTGGTCTTGACAAATACTGATTGGAAGTGAGAAATTGACATCTGCCACAGACGAATCGATGGAACTTGAAGCGTTCCGTCAACGTCGGCAAATGGAGCTCCAACAACAACTTGAGCAACAGGCGAAACAGCAGGCTGCTGCTGAAGCAGAATCACACGTACAAGCTCAAGAACAACAAGCCCTTGATCAAGCCATGAAAACTATTCTAACATCTGAAGCACGCAGTCGATTAACCAACATATCACTTGTTGACTCCAATAAAGCAGATATGATGAAGCGACAACTCGTCTCTCTTCATGAGCAGCAGAAAATTTCCATTCCAATCAACGATGAACAGTTGAAGAAAATCTTAGGAAACCTATCCAAGAGCCGCAGAGATGCGTCGATCCGTCGAATGTAAGAGGGGTGCTCGAATATGTCAAAAAATAAACCAGCAGCAAAGAAGATTCGCCTTATGAAGGCAGGAAAGCAAAACCGACGTGTACCCGTTTGGGTCATGTTAAAGACCAACAGAAACACAGTGTCGCATCCCAAGCGTCACCACTGGCGACGAAGCAAGTTGCAACGATGAGGTGAACAAATATGGCAAGAGCAGCAACATCTGAATTGGTCGTACCGCTTCGAAAAGCTTGGAATATTACTCGTTTCAAGCGCGCCCCACGTGCAATACAAATCATTCGAGATGAGGTCATTCGTCATCTCAAGGTTCTTCCTGAAGAGGAGATTTACATCGATCCTTCCGTTAACGAAAAAATATGGGAAAGAGGAATTGAGAATCCACCGAGAAAGATTCGACTCACCGTCATTCGCCACGATGAGCCCGATATCCCAATCGAAGTTAAATTGTATGAGGAGGCATGAATATGGGAAATATTCGTCCAAGTTTTATCAAAATCCGAGCGATTCGTCTAGTTGAAGAACACGGAGAAAAATTCACAGATGATTTCGATCACAACAAAAAAATGGTCGAACAACTTACTGATGTTAGCACCAAGAAGCTACGCAACTGGATTGCTGGTTACGTAACTCGATATCGACAACGCCGCACTGATTGATGGGGAGTTGAGCGTGCCCATCTGGGTTGACTGGAATCGAACTCCAGTTTCTGTTCACGGTCCTGATCAAACAGCATTAGAGCAACTAATCTTGCATCTGCGAAACACGCACAACGTCCGTCGACGGTCCCTGGTTATGCAAGACAGGGAGAACGGCGGCTTTCTGTTCTTCATTTATCAGGCATGCAATCCTCTTTGGATTGCAGAGTATCTTCAGAATTCGGAGGAAGAATGATGGGCGAACGTAGTAATGTCCCCCTGCCTCATTCCGAATACACATTACACGTTGTAATGGTCGGGACCGAACATCCCGGTAATCTCGGTGCAGTTTGTCGTTCGTTACTGAATCATGGATTTGACTCGTTACGACTCGTTCAACCAAAATGTCATCCGGATGATATCGAAGCTCGGAATCGCGCAAAACATGCAGGCAGAGTCCTCGACTCCTGCAAAATTTTTGATTCATTCGAGCAAGCGGTCGCAGATTGTTCTCTTGTGGTCGGAACCTCTGGGAAACGAGAAGTTGGTGAAAAAACCCAGAAGCGTCACTTCATGTATCCTTGGGAATTTGCAGAAAGAATCGAATCGACTCAACAATCCGTTGCTTTGATTTTTGGTGAAGAAGGAAAAGGATTGAGTACCGAGGATCTACTTCGCTGTGACTACCTCGTTACACTACCTACATGGGAAGGATATCCCATTACAAATCTCAGCCATGCTGTACATACACTAACATACGAACTCCATCGAAGGCGAGTCCTATCATTGCAGGGCAAAGACGAGGCCTTACCTGATATTGTTCCTATTGAACGTTCGATATCTCCAGAGCAACGTAAAGTTCTACGTAAAGCGATTCAAGATATCGCTCAATTCCTACCTGGCGGTGATGAACGTCGAATCTCCTTCACACATTCGCTCACACGCGCACTGCAACGATCTGGACTTGAAACCGATCAAACCAATCGATTGATTGGAGGTTTCGTCGATGCTTCAACAGCTCTCGAATTTGCGACGAAAAGTAGTAACTGGAAATCCAGTCGACGACGGCGCGTTATCTTAGAAGAAGAATGATTATGCGTACCAAGAGGCCCAACTTTTCGGGGTCTCTCGGACGTGCATAGCAACCAGACGTAGTCGATTTCCATACGCAGTTTGAATGTGTGGTTGCACTTGTTCGTACGCCCATTTGGCAAGATTTTCTGCAGTTGGAATGAAGGGTACAACAACAGTACGATGTTCCGATGATAAACCGGACAATACGTTACGGGCTTCTTCATCGCCTTCATACACAACGAATGCGTGATCCACGATATCATGAATGTGTACGGTTAGAATGTGACTGACGTCACTGAAATCCATCAGCATACCTTCTTCGCTTACACCTGTCGTTTCTACAATATCGCCTTCAATTTCTGCCTCGAATCGATAACGGTGTCCGTGAAAATGTCTGCATTTACTCTTGTGATTTGGTACGCGGTGGCCTGTATCGGTTTCGACATAACGTCGGATTCTTGTTGTCATTGTTTCACCTCAAATCGCATAGCAGCGCTATTGATGCAATATCGTTCTCCACCATGTTTGCGTGGGCCATCGTTGAACACATGTCCCAGATGAGCATCGCACGAACCACATCGAACTTCTACGCGGGTCATCCCATGCGAAGTATCGATGATTCGAGAGATTGCTGCATCACTATGCTCGGTGTGAAAAGCCGGCCATCCACATCCTGAGTCAAATTTCATTTGATCTGTGAATAATTTGGTATCGCATACGATGCAATAGTAGTCACCTGGACGATATTCTTTGTTTAACGCACCAGTAAAAGGCCTCTCAGTGCCATTTTGCTGCGTTACATAATACGAGATTTCAGATAAAGCAGCAATACGTTCATCAAGATTCATGTCCAATTCCTCCATTGTAATCCATTTCTACTCGGAGTGCGTTTTCCAACACAACATCCCACGGTTGTTGATATTCAATTGGGTCAATTCGACCAATTGCATGGAATGCCAGAATTCGTTCCACATCCGATCCGCTTTTTCCTGAGCTTCGGCCCTGTTCATCAGGGTTGTACGATGTAATCGTATTGCGAAGTACTGTATCGAAATCAAAACCCAACTGCGGTGTGGTTTCCAATGCATCTTGGAGAATGGATGTTTTGTCTCCGTGCAAATAGGGGAGGTCAAATTCGACCATTTCACTCTCCCAATTTCCTATTTCAAATGCGGATTGAAGAGCTTGGTAAAATTCTGGTCTACAATCGGGGTAAATCGCGTGATCCCCACTGTGAACTCCGAGGGCAAGAACGACATTCTGTTCAGTTCTCTTCGCTTCTGAGAGGGCTAAACCATACAGAATGGAAGCAAATATCGCATTCCGATTTGGAACAACAGTCTTTTTCATCTGGTTTTCTTCGTAGTGTCCTAAAGGAACGTCTTGATCTCCGGACGTTAACGCCGAATCGAACAGAGACATGGCTGGTGATAGGTCCACAATATGATGTTGAACATTGAGGCCTTTTCCTTGGCACAGAGTAACAGTAGCGGATGCTCTTTCAATTTCAATCGAATGCTTTTGCCCATAATGGTATGAAATGCATATTGCTCGATAATCCTGAGCGAGATAATGCATCAGGAGACATGTTGAATCCATGCCACCACTTAGTGCCATAACCACCGTTTTCATAGAATTCCC
>JAYXXD010000047.1:0-11493 GCA_036019775.1 Thermoplasmatota archaeon | reverse complement strand
TTCTCATCGTGGTGAAAATCTGGAACCTGGTCAACCATTCGTCATTCTTTACGAAGCTTACAATCCCTCATCCGAAACCATCGATTTGTCAAATCATGCATCATGTCAATTGTTGCTCGAATATGATTCATCGGCACTTGGCCCTCACTGCAATGCAGGATTCAGCTCAATTGCACCTCATTCATTCATCTCCCTTGGACACACGATGTTTCAAGCGCAATCTGGATTATCATCGCTATCAATTCAGACTCCAGATAATGTCATTATTGACACATACGAATTCAATATCTCAGGACAAACAGAAGATACAATCCCACTCAATTCAGCGATTACCGCCCTATCAAACGATTTTATTGAGGGCCAGATTCTGGATGCTTCAATTACGATCGAAAATCCCGGTAATGAAGAACACCTCTTGCGGTTTACCAATACATGTCGCACAAATTATTGGGTAGCTGATTATTCAGGTAATGTGATTTTCGACTCGCTTCAAAATTTCCCATGCAACGATGCTATTTTCGATGTTGTCATTGGGTCTGGTTCGAAAGCTACCTTGCCGCTTCAATCCTGGTCCTTTGTCAACCAACTTGGTTGTTCGATAACGTCTGGTGATTACGTTCTTGTGGCAGAGGTCAATGAATTTGGATATGCAGCATCTCAAAACCTTGAGTATCAACGCATCTATTCTTCTGATTGTGGATACAATATGGAGCCTGATATTTCCTTAACCATCGAAGACAGTTATGCTGGGCACCCAGAAATTGCAGCAGAATTGGCTTTTGAACAGGGTCCTTTCGATATTCGATGGATTAACGAATGCCGAATCCTTTTCGAAATTTGGAACCTTGATTCGAACGAACCAGTTGCAATTGACCGGGATATTTGTCTTGATGAAAATGGAGTCAATTTACCCACTCGAATCGATTCAGATACCGTGCTTACCTACCGGCTGCAAAGCTTACATGAATATGATTTTACCACTGGAAACTACAGTTTGCTGGTTGAATTCCGAACGGACAGTGAGCTGTATTCCATTGAAGAGTTTACATGGCCATTGATCGATCAACAAGGTCAACCTGATTCACAAGATACAAACTCCTTGCCTGTGGAATCTGAAGTATTCACTGTGTCAGGAATCTGGAGCGGATACTTAACTCCCGATGGAACGTGTTGGATGATTGAAGATGAGGCAGGAACAATTCACATGCTTGCAGACTCCACCATTTCGACATGGCTGCCGCAACGAGGGATGTATGGCGTTTATGATGCAGTTTCGAGTGAAGCGAACGCAGCTTGTACACGGTTTACTGCAGAAAGTTTTGTCCTTACCAATATTGTCGAAGAACTTCCAGTTGTGGATGAAGAACCTGTTGTTGTAGAAGAGTTAACCGTTGTTGAACAGGAAGACCAAGAAGGTGAATTCTACCCAGAATGGGCTCCACAGGCCATCACAGTACTGACTGTTAGTGCTCTTCTTTCCATGCTTGGCTTCGCTGCATTCAACAATGAAGCCATTCGAATTACCACCACCCTTACGGGACTTTGGTTGCTTGGACTGATTGGAAAGACTTCTGAAACAAGCGATGGGCGATTCCAGCGTGGGAGGCTACTTGGGTACCTTACTGCAAACCCAGGCTGTCATTTCCGGGCCTTACTCTCGGCCTTAGAAATGAGCAATGGCCAACTTTCTCACCACCTTCGCGTACTCGAACAAGAAGAGAGTATTTGGCGAAGAAAGGATGGTCGACTGGTTCGCTACTATCCATTAACAAATACCCTTCATCCATTGCTTGAAGATGATGTTCTTCCTGTACCTATCCTTGCCCCAGATCCACTTTCGTTACAAGGCAAGATTTTGCTTCTCCTCGATCATGATAGCCAAATGGGTGATTTCCCGACACAAGCTGAACTTGCAAAACGTCTCGATAAATCGCAGCAACTAATTTCGCATCACCTCCGTACTTTAGAGAAATACGGACTCATTGAAGGAAGGCGAATGGGTATGCGTAATCGATACAAATTGACCAAGGAAGCCTTGTTCCTTTTGGAAACAAGCGATGCGTATGTCCAGAACGAGATGAACCTCTAAATTCAATTCGCTGAGGTGGATTGAAGAAGGAAAGCATGGAGGCCAGACTAACGTAGGGTGTGTCGACGTGTCGGATGAGATGAAGACAACGGATGAAGTTGCTTGGCAACAAGCATGGAGGGATGCTGACGTGTTTGCCTCCAAAGACGATACCTCAAAACCAAAATTCTACTGTTTGGAGATGTACCCTTATCCATCAGGAAAAATGCACATGGGGCACGTTCGAAACTATTCGATTGGTGATGCTGTTGCACGATATAAACGAATGAAAGGCTTCAATGTCCTCTATCCGATGGGGTTTGATTCGTTCGGAATGCCTGCTGAAAATGCTGCAATTGCTGAAGGTGGACATCCTCACGATATTACCGAGAAAAATATGGCATCCATCACAGAACAAATCAAGCGTATGGGATTCTCGTATGACTGGAGTCGATTGGTCAAGAGTCACGATCCAAATTACTACAAATGGAATCAGTTGTTTTTCACTCGCTTCTTCAAATCTGGACTGGCCTACAGAGAATTCGCTCCTGTTAATTGGTGTGAATCTTGTTCAACAGTTCTTGCTAATGAACAAGTCAAGGCAGGTCGATGCTGGCGATGCAATGGACCTGTACGACAAAAGGATATGAGTCAATGGTTCATTGACATCACCAAATATGCTCAACAATTGCTCGACGGTCTCGATACAATCGAATTCCCAGAAAGTGTTCGATTGATGCAAGAAGACTGGCTTGGCCGTTCCGAAGGAGCTGAAATCGAATTCGGAATCGAAGGGAGTGAGGAAACTATTCGCGTATTCACGACGCGCCCAGATACGTTGTTTGGCGTTACGTTTGTCACACTCGCACCCGAGCATCCACTCGCTGAACAATTGGTCAAAGGTACGGAATACGAAGCAGGCTGGAAAGCCATGCATGATGTGTATGCCAACATGAGTGAGTTCGATCGAATCAAGAACCTCAACAAGAAGGAAGGCGTTTCACTCGGCCGGAATGCAATCCACCCGCTTACAGGAGAAAGGATTCCTATTTGGGCTGGTAATTTCGTCCTTGCAACCTATGGAACGGGTGCAGTTATGGCTGTTCCTGGGCATGATGAACGTGATTTTGACTTTGCTAAGACTTACGAATTACCCATCAAACGTGTCCTCATTGAAAATGAGGACGATGATGCTGATGAAGAACTTGAATCGGCGTTTACTGAAGACGGTTACATGGTTCATTCCGGAATGGATGGGTTCGATGGCCGCTTTGGAGAGGCAGCACGTACAACTGTCATCGATGCCCTTGAAGCCGCTGGAAAAGGTGATCGTCAAATTAACTGGAAGATTCGTCCTTGGTTGATCAGTCGCCAACGATATTGGGGCACGCCTATTCCAATCATTCATTGTCATGATTGTGGAGCTGTTCCTGTTCCTGAGGATCAACTTCCGGTCGAACTTCCAAGAGACGTTGTCTTCGATGGAAAAGGAAATCCATTGGAAACTTCAGAATCTTTCCTTAATGTGGATTGTCCCGAATGTGGTAAACCTGCACGAAGGGAAACCGATACAATGGATACCTTTGTTGATTCATCTTGGTACTTCTTGCGATATACGGATGCCAACAACCGTGAACAGTGGTACGATTCAGATATAGCAGATTACTGGATGAACGTTGACTTCTATTGTGGAGGAATTGAGCACGCTCAAATGCACTTGATCTACGCTCGATTCTACACCAAGGCATTGCGTGATTTGGGCTTCCATAGCATCGATGAGCCATTCAACGAATTGCTTTGTCAAGGTATGGTCAACAAGGGTGCTCCATTCTGTGAAACGTGTTCCGTAACCCTACCTGTCATCCATGCTGGCTCACCATGTCCTCATTGTGATTCCCCACTTGGTGAACGTTCGGCCAAGATGAGTAAGTCGCTTGGAAACACCGTTTCTCCGGAACAGATGATCGAACAATATGGAGCAGATACGGTTCGACTGTTCATCCTCTTCGCTGCAAATCCTACCGCTGGAATGGATTGGTCCGACTCAGCTGTTGAAGCCAATCATAGGGTTATGCAACAACTGCAAACCATGCCTGACCAACTCCTTGCTTGGGACAAGCCATCGCATTCCATCGATGAATGGATGATGGCTCGACTCCAACAACGTCTCCAGCAGTGGTCTGAGGCAATGGACCGATACGACTTGCGACGTGCCGTCGAATGCTCGCATTATGACATGGTCAAGGACATCAACTGGTACGTTCGTCGTGGAGGAGGCAACGCAGAAGTTGGCCGAACATTACTGCATTCGTGGACCCACATGATTGGCATCGCCACACCGCATCTCGCTGAGGATTGGTGGGCGCAACTCGGTGGAGAGGGTCTCCTCGCTGCGCATGTCATGGACGACATTCAAACTGTCAGCGAAGAAGATCAAGCACTTCTCGATGGAGAAGCATTGATTCGGGATCTTCTCGAACAAGCTCGAAAGGTCCGTAGTGTTGCTGAACGACACATCGATGGAGAAGCAACATCGCTTACAATCGTCACCTCTGCCCCATGGAGAGATGCCATGGCAGAAATGGCATTGGCCCATCTCTCTGAAGGGAACAATATCAAATCCTTCATGGGAATATTGACTCAATCTGAAATCGCTCAAAGCGAGACGCGTGGTGAACGTCTCGGTTTCTGGAACAAGCGCATGCTTCCTCAAGTGTTCAAATGGGATGATGAAAAGAAACGAATTCTTCTCTCCAGTCTTGATGAATCAGGTGTTTACAACAATGCTTCAACCTTTATTGCCAAAGAGCTTGGAATTGAAACGGTTCGAATTGTGCGCGGAGAAAGTCAAGAGGATGATACCGGTAAGGCTGGTATAGCCATGCCACTATCCCCAGCGTTCATCTATGGTTGAGTCTGTTCATATTCCAAACTCTGCGATTCGTTTTCAACGACTTCTCCAGTGGCCTGTTCTGGCTCCGAGGATTCCGATTCAGTAGCCTTTCCATCTTCGGTCGTTTCAGTTTGTGTTTCAAGATTGGGAACCGTCTTTTCACTCGATTCTGGTGATTGTACACGAACGGGTTTGAATGTCATGTATGCTGCAACACCCGCAAGTGATAAAGCGAGGAGAAGGAGGATTTGATTGATACCAAACGAAGATTCAGTAGCCTCCTTCTTCGTTTCTGCTTCTTCAATCACAGTACATCCGTCTTCATCGACGGTCTCGCCCATGATTGTGGCTGGGCAGAAATCGTCGGAATTCAATACTCCATCCGAGTCCGTATCTGCCTGTTGGGAAGAACAACCGTTACCATCGACAGCAACGGTATCTAACGGCGTTCGGGGGCAAGCATCATTAGCATTGAGAACACCGTCAGAATCATCGTCAGTATCTTCTTCTCCATCCACGCAGCCATCAGTATCGAAATCCTGTGATGGAAGTACAGGTCCTACTAGCCCTCTTGGGCAGAGGTCAACCGTATCAAGAAATCCATCATCATCATCGTCATCATCCTCTTGGTCATCATGACAGCCGTCTTGATCATGATCGAGCGTCAAGTTCGACGCATCCCAGTAACGATATCCTTTCGGACATGAATCAATTTGCTCTCCGGCAATATTGTCAATCTTCATGTCCGAATCATCATCTTGATCATTTGTATCATCATGACAGCCGTCCCGATCCCAATCATTCAATTCGCTTGAAGCCCACAGTGCAAGGTCTCTCGGGCAGCTATCTTCAGTATTTTCGATGCCGTCACCATCCTCATCAGAATCACAAACGTCACCAATAAGGTCACCATCTAAGTCTTCTTGGCCTTCATTCTTTATGTTTGGACAATTGTCTTGTTGATCAACATAGCCATCCTCGTCTGTATCAAAATCGGAGCATCCATCACCTTCAACATCATTTTCTGGCGTAGAAATCCACCCAATAGAGCCTTTAGGACAGAGATCGAGGTGATCATAAACGGTATCGTTGTCATCATCGAAATCTTCGTCTGAATCTCTACAACCATCGCCATCATGATCTGTTTGGGAAGTGCTTGTCCAATCAATCTCCCCAAGTGGACATACATCTATGTCGTCTGCAATTCCATCATTGTCATCATCTTCATCGCATACATCACCAGACAAATCTGAATCGAAATTTTCTTGCCCAGGGTTTGAGATTCGTGGGCAATTATCGATACCATCAAGAATTCCATCGTAGTCAAAATCCGTTTCATAATTCCATAAACCAACATCCCGGCCACCAAATAGAGTAATGGAATGGTTGCCAAAAACTCCTGAACCTTCAAACGAGAAAGCTACAATTGAAGATCCATTGTACGAAGGCGAGATATCATTGACCTGGTCTCTACCTTCGCTTCCGCCGTTTATTGCCCATAGCCATGACTCTGAGAAGTCGAATTCTGCCAGAATAACATCAGTGCCAACATACGTTGTATCTTCATCATAACCAGTTAAATTCTCTTCACCGATGAACATTTGATTGGTCATTAAACCAGCATAGATGATGGTCCCAGATGGTGTTTGATATGCAGCTTGAAAACTCTCATCACCCAATCCCTGTTCAACGCTCAGTGATTTCCACGTTCCATCAGACCCTATGTCTGCTCGAAAGGCATCCCAACCTGAGGTCGTACCAGCGGAATAAATTCCAAACGATGAATTTCCAACAACTGAGCCAAAGAGTTGAACATCCGAATCAGCACCAGCAACACATCCATTCACGATATCGTCGAGCAGCCCTCCTGCTTGTTGAGCCCAAATCCACCCAGAGTGGTTGTATTTTGCCACAAGTATCTCAAATCCTCCCAGCGATTCATAAAATCCTATGAGGGGAACCTCAATGTATCCATAGAATGTTACTGCAAGGTATGTTTCGCCATCATTGTTGACACAGATTCCTCCGTTGGGCATGGCACCCCCATCCGATGGCAAGAAATGGTAATTCGAAATATTGCCATCAGCATTCATCATGATTAAACCGACACTTGGTTCAGACCCACTGTACAAGACTTCACTTTCATTCAATGTCACATCACCTTGAAAGTTGAATGCTAAATGAATGAGATCCATCTCATCGACATGCATATCTATGAATTGAATTAGATTTTCATTACCAACTGAAAACGACCAAATCCAGCCACTTTCAAAGTTATACTTTGCGACGAAGATTTTGCCGTCATCTTGAT
Source organism: Thermoplasmatota archaeon (assembly GCA_036019775.1). GTDB lineage: Archaea > Thermoplasmatota > Poseidoniia > Poseidoniales > Poseidoniaceae > MGIIa-L2. Next base: position 4,221 of record JAYXXD010000047.1, on the reverse strand, counting down.
TCGACTCTTTTTCAAGTGCGGGTAGTGTTCCAAGTGTCAATTCACAATTTTGTCCTTGACTCCCCATACAGTATGTACCTGCTACAATGAGGTCTCCATCACTCACTAAGGCAAGGCTATTGACAGTATCGTGTCCAACAGTCCTCAATGGTATGCTTGAATTCCACTCATTCGTTTCATTCAGGAAGGCTATGAAACCATCAATATCTTGATCACTGAATCCAATCGTCTCATGATAATCTTCTCCAATCGTGATAGGAGGCGTATATTCCCCTCCAGCAATGTAGGAGTTGTTGGCTAAGGGCAGAATTGAGTAAATTTCATCGTTCATTGAGGATCCTAAGCTGGTGAGCCATCCTAATGGTTCAACTTCTTCAGAAGATTTCATCTCGATTGGCTCATGTTGCAGTAGATGCATATGAGTCATAGGAGTCACCGAAAAAATCAGTACGAAGGTGACAAGAAGACTACGAATCATAATACACACATGCACAACCTCTTCTTGAAAGTGTTGTGTTCCTGCACATTCAATGGAATATGACGATTGGTTCAAAGACGGTCGATGTTGAGGTCCAATCATGTCCCAAGGCCGTAAGCCAAAACGCAGCGGTCAAGGGCGGCAACGAAACCGTCGTCGATACGGTGGCCCACGCAAGGCCAATCTGATTGAACAATCGAAGAAGGAACTTCTCGAATACAATCAACGAGCGAACAGCCGATTTGATTACGAGAAAACTGGGCTCCAACCTGTTGGCCTTCCAGACGACCCTTCGGATGCGAAGTCCTTCTCATTTACCTGGAAATGCAACCCTGTTCGGCTCTCGGATGAAGAGAAAATGGCCGATTTTGTTGTCCGTAGAGGCGAATTCGGTTGGCTTGATGACGAGCGTGTCGATGAGATTGCAGAGTTTGCAGAACCCCTCTCCATCTCAGCAGACCAAGCACTCTCGCTCCGTTCTGCCCTTCTTCAACAGAAAACTGTCTTCGGGCATCATGCAATGCGAAATCGAGGTCGCCAAATATATCGCGATTACAAGCAAGGAAAGTCTGTGGTCGAGTTATCGAAAAAATACGATTTTCCACCAATGAACATCTTTCGACAAATTCTCGCAGAAAAAGGATGGTCGAAGACGAAGATTAAGGAAGCCGTTCGAGCACCATCTCGATTTTCAAATCGAGAACGAGAAGAATTCGAAGCTGCAGAAGAAGCTGACCGAGTTTCAAATGTTGATCAAAGCGAGACACACCTTCGTGCCGATGTGTTTGAAACCATCCTCGCCGATTGGTTTGAAGAACAAGGTGTACGACTTCGCCGTCAACCTGAACTTGTCAAAGAACAGTCGATTGAAATCGGTGGTCCAAAGTTGACGCCAGATATCCTCTTTCTCGACCATGTCGAAATCAACGGTCAGCCAGTCGCCTGGATTGATGCAAAGCACTTCTATGGTGCCGATGTGGGATTTCAACGCAAGAAGATGTCCAAGCAAATGATGCGTTACATCAACGAATGGGGGAGTGGAGCCATCGTGTTTAGACACGGATTCTCAGAAAATCTGTACATGGCCGGTGTCACAATGTTGGATGCAAGCCCACTCGACCTTTCCGAATTGCAAGATCGGCCCTAGGATTTGCGCTGAGGTGCAATGTTCGTTTGAATTGAATCCAAATTCATCGTTTGAAATCGTTCTGATAAACGATTCAAATCATCTTCATGGAGCGGTTGGTCTGCTCTGGAAGGCAATAAGACACATGATGTTCCAAGCATGCATAATCGAGCGCGAACGTTTGCTTGGAGGTTGAGTTCATTGATTACAGATTGGACCGAATCGAGCATGGTTCTTCGTGAAGATTCGTCCAGCATTTTTGATGCATGACCAAAGGTTTGTGCTTCTTGAAGCAACGTATTCCAAATGGTCGAATCCCATGATCTTGCAGCTAGACGGTCTACTGCTTGGTCACCTGCTCGAGTGATGTTGGTTTTCCAATTCGGATCATCGATGTATTCCGATGTATGTTTTGAAGCACCGGGTTGCCAAACGAGAAGCACTTTCGAATCTAAAGCGAAACTTCGTGCAACTCCTGGAGAAGGCGGTGCTCCCGGATGTGTTCGTAATTCAACGCCTCCGACATACAGACCAAGAACGTCCCCTAGCCCTCCAGAATATCTTCGCTCAATATGGTGGGCAGCCCTAAAATACTGCTCTTCAGTTCCTTTATTGGTCATTTTAAAACAGGCAAGAGCGAGTGCAGACAAACCTGCTGCTGACATTCCAAACCCTTGACTAAGTGGAAGTTCAACGTCTACAGTTAGGCAATAATTTGCGTCATATGGAAGAAGGCGTGTCTCTCTCAGTTCATCAACAAGTGCAATGTACATGTCTTGATGAATTTCTGAGTTCGAACCATTCGAGTTGATTTCAATATCAACTTCACCTTTCGCTTTTATCTCTGGAATGTCCTGTGTCCATCCTGCCATCTCCTGACCTTCTTTGAGTGGATCTTTACGTCCAGTCTCCTGAATTGAAACTTGAACTCCTTTTTCAAGACAAATCCCTGCGCCTCTACTACCCTGATTGCGTGGAAGTAAAGCGTCATCATGAATGGAGAACAGTAAGGTGATGTGGCCACCAACCCGTACTGTCGTCATGGATACCCCATCTCATTGAGAATCATCAAGATGGCGGAACAAACTCGAATGGAATCAAGCGAATGCTCGACCGAGATCTTCGCCAAGGTTGCTGAAGCGAGTCTTCAATTCTTCAATTGCGATATTAAAGACCGCTTCAGGAGCGAGAGAACCATCCGTCTCGTATGAGAAAACAAAACTACCATCAATCTTGTTGAGAACGATAGCATCATCAAAGTCACCGTCGCGACCTGTTCCATGACCAACTTGGTTCAGAGCTTTCTCAAGGTCAAGAACTGTAGAAATGTCGCTGCATTTCTTGTTGGTGAAGAGTTTTGCATCGATTGCTCGACCATCGCTCGTCTTGAGGTCAAGATCGAAAAGGACGGAGGCCTTCTTTGGCTTCTTCAATTCTGCTTCGTATAGAGGTTGGAAAGTAACTGCAGAGGCCGCTGACCACTTAGCGTGGTCCCGACCACGTCCGAGGGTTGCAAATGCAATGAACTCGAGGAACTGGCCTTGAGCAAGATACGTAATTGGAATGGATTGCATCTCTTCACTAATATCGAAGACTGGATCTGAGACGTTGGTCAAATCACCAGCTCGAACGATGCGATATGGCTCATCACTGTCTGAAGATGGCCCTTGTACGTTAAGCGTGTACAAGACTTGGCAGTTTGGACAGCCTTTGTCTTCCTCTGCAAGATCCATGCAGTTCTCACATTCGTCTGGGAACGCCATACCCTCATCAGGTTGTGTTGGAATAGGGACCATAGCCAATCGGTGAGCAATAACCTCATCAGGAAGTGCATTGACTGATTCGTAAATTTCACCTCGATTGTTGTCTTGGTTGACTCCGAGTGTGAACATAACCTTGCTAATGGCCATCTTTGGTACATCTGCAATAATCGCTCGACGAAGTGCGTTCACTTGAGATGCTTCAACATCTTCAATGAGAATCTTCATTTTGTTTCCTTTTGGATACCCGTCAACAATGCTCGCCTTCATGTTTCATCCTCCTCATCAGACACGACGTCCACGTCGTCCACCCTTTTTCTTGGTGCCATCGTGGGCGATTGGTGTAACATCCTCGATACGAGTGATGGTCATACCTGCACGTGTCAGTGCTCGAATAGCTGCTTGTGCCCCTGGTCCAGTGTTGTTGGATTTGTTTCCGCCTGGTGCACGATATTTGATGATCAATTGTGTGAACTCCTTGTCCTTGAGCATGTCAGCAAGTCGTTCAGCAGCACGAGTAGCGGCGAATTGCCCACCACTGTCCTTGGACGACTTGACAACCTGTCCGCCCGAGCATGTTCCAATGGTTTCAGCGCCGGTCAAGTCCGTTGCTGTCATGAGGATGTTGTTGTAAGAAGAAAAGATGTTGACGATGGCTCGACGGGTCATCAGGCTTCACCTCCATCATCTGCACTTGGTGCTGCTTCTGCAGCTTCGTTGACTTCATCAGCAAACTTTAAATGTTTTGCATCTTTATTTCGATTGGATGCAAACTTAATGAATGCTGCTGTATCTCTAGGAAAACAAGTTCCTCCATATGGTGTTCCAAAATTAAAAAAGTATGGAGATATTCTTTT
>JAYXXD010000046.1:0-11656 GCA_036019775.1 Thermoplasmatota archaeon | reverse complement strand
CCTCTCCACCTGAACAATCTTCCTCTCCATCGTTGACCCAAGAGTCTGGAATTTCGTCACCATCGTCACACTCGAAGTATGAATCATCAGACTCAGAAATCGAAACGGTAAGAGTTGGCGTTAGGCCTGATACACCTAACACAGCTTCGTAAGTGATACTATCATCATCATCGAGAGCAAATTCAGAAGCAACACAAACATCTTCAACAATCACGTAATTGTATTCCATATCATCTTCATAATCATAGTCATACTCATCGTCCATTTCTGAGTCTTGTTCATTCTCCTCATCAATGGCTTCCTGAGCTTCAGCATTTGTTTCAAAGCAATCCTCCGTCTGGAGTACGTAGATATCAAACGTATCGTCAGCATTCATACTTACGCGAAACGACATCATCAATCCGAAATAAGTACCATCAAGATCTTGGTTGGTCAAGGCTGTTGATTCCGTAGTTTCTTCGGCAAGATCAGTACAACCGGCTAGCATCATGCAAAGAGTAAGCAATATCGCAATCTTTCTCATGATACTATTCAAGGTACATGAGCATATATTCATTTCGACGACGCAAAAAGAATCAATTCAGGTGAACGATTGAAACTTCCAAGCGTTCATGCGTTGGATGCACTTCAACCATTTGGACAGGAACTGAAAGAAGTTCTGCAAGTTCTTCTGCAACACTCAGAGGCATCTCAATTCGACGAGCGGTTGCATCGTAACGTAGCCAAGACGTACTGATTTGCAACGTTTCTTGCAATTCCATCATGTCATCGCGAGCATCCTCTGGTTCGGTTGGAATGGCACCGAAAAGAATCGTATCGTCTTCAGAGAGAACCTCGTACGGTCGAAGTGTTGCCTGTGCCCTTCTTCGGAATCGTGCTCGCAATTGTCCTGCATCCTTGTAGGAGGCTGTACAGAATTTGAGGTGAAACGACATTCCTTTCGCAGCTTGTTTGAGTCGAATTCCCAGTTCGAAGGAGCCTTCAGCAGCAGCAGAAAGGCCACTTGAGAGATTGAATCCACGAACGTCCATGTTCTCTTGATTGCCTGTGGTAATTTCCAATTCATTCAAATTGAGGAATTGAACAGGGAGTTCATCCAATTGCTCAAGTAAATCGAACAAGGAGTCTTCCTTGTCTGGTTCACATGGCAATTCGATTCCAACGTTTATTCCAGCATCACTGGCTGCACGGATGACTTCTTCGTATTGCTTAGTCGTTCCGTCGAGGAGATGAAATCGTAGTTCATCAAGGCCAGCAGAAGCAAGTTTCTCGACCCATTCAAGTTTGAATGGAATCGATGTGTAAAGGTGAATATGATGTTCTTGTCCGAAGGCTTGTTTCAATTGTTTTATTGCTTCAACCGATCGTTCAGCATCCAGCATCGGATCGCCACCCGTAATCCCTGTACCGGTTGCCTTCATTGCATGACCTTCTTCGATGACCTCTTCCCATGTTGAACACCTACGCTCGTTCGCAAACATATCTGGAGATTCACGTCGATTCTCTGAGAGCGGACAGTAATCACACCCCCAGTGACATTTGCCCGTAACAAAGAGAACGAGTTTACGTCCTTCTTGGCATTGAACACATCCTTCCGCTTCACCTTCTTCTGGTGGAAGAATCTCCGTGTGCATTGGAAGATGAACGACCATGACAAGAACCCCTGAGTACTCCTTGTTCAATCCGTCGGTGGAAGACCAGCAATTTCACTCAATAACCATGCGTGGAAACGACGATCATTGGTGAGTTCAGGATGAAACGTGACAGCACATTTGGAACCGTCTCGGACACCGACGATTTCTTCACCAAGCCGTGCGATGACCTCGCAACCGATTCCATCGGATTCAAAACGTGGTGCACGAATGAAGACACCCGGGAAAGCGTTGCTTGCAAGTTGGCCATCACCCTCTCCAACAATCAATGGCGTATGACCAAAGACATCGGGAGTTCGTTGAATGGAACCACCGCTTGTTTCCAAACGTTCCATTTCAACGTCAATATCAGCTTCAAAGGATTGACGTTGACGCCCCCATGCGTTTCGTGATATTTCTGCCTGAATAAATGGCTGACGTCCATCGCTGGGATTTGCGAGAAGAATAGCACCTGCACAGGTTCCGAGAACTGGACGATTTGGATGGGCTTCCATCCAACTGTAAATCGAGTCAAGCAAGCCTTCTGAACGAGAAGCAATTCGCATTGTTGTTGATTCGCCACCAGGCAAAATCAGACCATGAATCGAAGCATCGAGATCTTCACCTTTGCGTAATTGGACGACTTCAACGTCATGTTCGAGGACCTTGGCAATCGAAAGAATCGCCTCCTCATGCTCATGCCGAGCACCTTGCAACATCGCAAGACCTACGCGCATCATATTAGCCGCTTGAACTCCTTCTCTTTAGCACATGGCATCCCTGCAAACAGCGAATTTGTAGCAAGTCCAGTGTTCTTATTCAAAAACCGAGCGCGATACCGGTGATTACATGGCACACGAAGGTGACTGCTTTCTCGTCCCCGGTCCTGTACGAATGAGTGATGCATGCCTACAAGCCATGGCAACACCAGTTATGACTGCTCGAGGAACTGAATTCCGAGACGTTATGGCCGACCTTAATGCTGGTCTACGAAGCGCATTCAACCTCTCTCCATCATCTCGGGAACGTGGAACAGAATCATGGACTGGCGAAGATGGCTACAAAGTCATCGCTGTCTCTGGTAGCGGAACTGCTGCGATGGAAATGGTGATTGCAAACCGATTTCGACCAAACGACCGAGTGCTCGTTCCAACCAATGGAAAGTTTGGCGAGCGAGTTGCAGACATTTGCAAACAGTATTGTCAAGTCAAACATATCGAATACGAGTGGGGCCGAAGTTTCGATATCATGGAGTTAGAAGAACAACTTGGTCGTGGAACATTCGAAGCATTGCTCATTTGCCACAATGAAACGAGTTCTGGAATTACTCAAGATGCAGCAGCACTTGCTCAAATGTGCATCGAGCATAATGTTGCATTCATTCTTGATGGAATCACATCGGTTGGTGGCTTACCAGTTCATCCTGTTGAATGGAATGCAGAAGCGGTCGTCATGGGCGCTCAGAAGTGTACGGCAGGACCGAGTGGCATTGCTGCAATCGCTGTCAACGAACATTTTGTCGAACGTGTTCATACCATTCGACAACAAGGCGATTCCAATCCAGTGTACTACCTCGATTTGGTTTCCGCTCTCAAGAAAGGAAGCGATGATCAAACGCCTTGGACGCCAGCGATCAATCTCGCCATGGGTTGGGCTGCATCACTGCGTGAACTTGAAGACGAAGGGCTTGAGAATCGATGGAATCGATGTCAAACATTGGCAGATGGCGTTCGACGATTGTTTTCCGATCTCGGATTTATGCTTCTTGCAGATGGTGGTCAGCAAAGCGATACTGTTACCGCCATCATGTATCCTGAGGGAATAGATGATGCTTGGCGAAGCAAACTCAAGAATGATTATGAAACGCAAGTCATTGGTGCTCAAGACCATCTCAAGGGCAAAATGTTCCGTGTTGGAAGCATGGGTACGACGAGCATCGATGAGATGATTGAGGGTTGCAAAAGAATGATTGCCTGCTTCAATGAAATGGGACATTCACTTCCAAACGTTGATGTTGCATCCTACTTTGCATGATTCATGGGCAAAGGAATCGTACTCGGACGGTTCCAGCCTTTTCACAAAGGACATGCGCATTTGGTTGAGCATGCATTGGAAAACTTTGACCAGATTACGATTGCAGTTGGCTCGGCTCAAGAAGAATGGACTGTTGACAACCCCTTCTCAATTCAAGAACGAACAGATATGATCGGAGCGTGGGCTAAACACAATCAATTCCAGGACAAAATTGCAATCGTTGCAATTGAAGACATCAACGACCCTCCAAATTGGGTTGAACATGCATCCAAACATCATGGAGAAGGAACTCTTGTCACATCCGATAACAGTACGAAGGAACTCTATGGAGCTGCTAATTTTCCAGTTCTTTGGGTCGATTTGCATCAACGTGAACAATTCGAAGGATGGCGTATTCGTCAAACTTGCATGATGCTTTCAACCGTGTACGATGATGATGCTGCTCGTATGGTGCTCGCACCAAGCGTTCCTGAATCGATCATTGAGTGGCTGATTACGAACGATGGATTGTATCGATTTTCTCAGATCAATTCAACTCCGCATGCAGGTTGATCATTCGGTGGCAACAACCACTCTAGCTGCTCGAAGGACACGTTCCTTGTACATGTATCCTGGTTCAAGTACGTCGATCACTTGTCCTGCTGGAAATTGTTCTGATGCTGGAAGCGTTGTTATCGCTTCCATAGTGGAAGGATTGAATTCTTGTCCTTTCGCTTCAATGGCTTTGATTCCATCCGCTTCAAGTTCTCGCCAGAGTTTGTTTCGCAACAAGCGAAGACCTTGTGCGACAGGTGATTCATCATCATCCTCTACTTGACTCAATGCACGGTCAACATCGTTGAGAATTGGAATCATTCGCCTTGCAAGTCCCATCCCTCCATATTGAATGAGAGAGGATTTCTCAGCCATTAATCGCTTACGAACATTCTGAATTTCGGCATCCTTGTAAGCGATTTCTTTCTCTGCCTTTTCGGCTCGTTGAATCGCTTCTTCGAGTGGATCAACCGGCTCAACATGCTCCGATAAATCCATTTGCTCTTCAACTTCTTCAAATGCAGGGGTTTCATCATCATGCATATCGGATGTTTCATCCAAAGGAACGTCTTCATTTTCCTCTGACATGATTCCACCGAAACGGATGTGGTCTTTCAACCCGACGCTGTTGTATGGTCAGGAAGTTTATTCGCTACGATGGTTGAAAGGTTCCATGAGAATGAACCCCATTTTCTTGCCTCGAGATGATCCCTTCCAATGATGGCGACCAGATCATCCTCGTTGTTCCATCGTGTCATCGTATGAACGAGTGCTTTCGCAGCACGGTCATGAGCTTCAAAGGTAGGAACGATTCGAGGGTCTTCTTTCTCATCCATAGTTTCACCAAGTTCCTTGCGTCGCTCCATCCAATCCATACAGACACGTTCAGCGTATTCTTGTTCTGGTAGGTTCTTGAGCGCTTGACAAACATCGTCCCATGTTTCTCCACCGTACAATTCTGCCTCGCTTTCAATCGTTTTTGAGAGTGCAACATCGAGATACATGTAGGCGCGTCCTTCCCACGCTTCCCACGCACCAGGACTTGCCCATTTCATAGCAAGAAGAAGCCCTTTCTCAGCATCCCCTGAATCTTGCAAGCATGACCAGAACGAAGCAGAATCATTTGCTTCACGATTCTGCGTATCCATCCAATCAAGTAATTCTGCTTCAGCATCGATATCGAAATTCACCTTCAGTCGACCATCTTGCTCAGGACGATTTGATCGTAGAGTTCGTTGTTCCAGTCCAGAATAAAGTGCATTCCATGACATTTCCATCAAATGACGTAAACTTGGGACATCGACCAATAGAACGACGATTTCCAGTCCCATGAATGCACCGAAGGTCGACTCTTCTTTGAGCCATTCGGCAGATTTCGAAAACAATGTATTGGTGAATTTTGAACTAAAAAAGGCAACAGCCTTGAAGAACAAGGTCTGTTCCAAAAGGACAGGGGGGTTCGTATGGCGACGATTAAAGAGCAAATCGAAATGATTCGTGCTGAGATCGATAAGACGCAAAAGAACAAAGCTACGAACGCCCATATTGGGAAGTTGAAAGCAAAGATTGCTCAACTGAAACTCAAGGAAGAAAAGGCAGCTGCACATTCGAAAGCGAGTGGTGGTGGTAAAGGGTTTGAAGTCAAGAAATCGGGTGATGCCACCGTTTCATTGGTCGGTTTTCCTTCAGTCGGTAAATCGACACTGATTTCTAAAGTGACCGATGCTCATTCCGAAGCAGGCGGATACGCATTTACAACGCTGACATGCATTCCAGGCGTCATGGAACATCGTGGTGCAAAAATCCAGATTCTTGACCTGCCTGGTTTGATCAAAGGTGCTGCTGAAGGAAAGGGACGTGGTAAGGAAATTCTCAATGTGATCCGTTCCTCCGATATGGTACTGTACATCGTTGATCCATTCCAAGATGGTCACTTCAATGTCCTCCATCGAGAACTGCACAATTCAGGACTTCGTTTGAATCAACAGAAACCTCCCGTCTTCATCAAGCGTGTTGACAAGGGTGGTATCGATGTACGAACAACTGTGGAACAAACGCACCTTACCCCCGAAGAGATGGGGGACATCATACGCTCGTTTGGTTTTACATCAGCCATAGTTACGCTTCGCCAAGACACCACTGCTGAGCAAATCGTTGACTGTTTAGCTGGAAATATTGTGTACGAAAAGGCTGTTATTGCCATCAATAAAATCGATATCGCTACACCAGAAGATATCGCTAGAGCAAGGTCTGCTCTACCAACAGATTGGCCAATCATGGAAATCTCGGCTTTCAAGGATATTGGATTAACCGAGTTGAAGGATTTCATTTATGATAATCTTGGATTTATGCGGGTCTTTCTCAAACCCCAAGGTCAAGAAGCTGATCTGGAAGAACCCTTGATTGTTAAAGACGATTCGACCGTTGAAACAATCTGCAACAAATTGCATCGTGATTTCGTTCGAAAATTCCGCTTTGCTCGAATCAAGGGTCCTTCTGCTAAATTTGATTGGCAACGTGTTGGCCTTGACCATCAACTCCAAGATGGTGATCTTCTAACCATCGTGGTGAAACGATGAAGCATTTGTGGCGTTATCACAAAGATGTACTAGCCATAGGCTTGGGGCTTTTTTTCATCAATGTTGGAATTCTCCATTTTACAGATGTTGAATGGTTCACACCAATCGTGCCTGAAATTCTTCCATTCAGTGCAGAATTTTGGGTTATCATCAGTGGAATTCCTGAGGTTCTCTGTGGAATCGGTTTGATGTTACCACGTACAAGAGTCATTGCTGGAAAAGCAACTGTTGCTCTCCTTATCATCCTCTATTGGGCCAACCTCAACATGTGGGTGAATGACATTCCATTGGATGGCAATACGTTCCCCTTGTGGGCACACATCTTGAGAGGGCTCGCTCAAATTGGAATGATTACAATCGCTGCTTATTTGGCCGAATGGGTCCCAGAGTATTCCAAAATGAACGATTAGACCCATTTGTCATCATCGTCTTGACTGTTCCGAACTCGAGCAAAGGCAATGAGAAGAACAAGTATTGTGACTAAGATACCAATTTGCACGATGGTGTTGGATACTGGTGATGCTTTGTCATCTCCATCCGTTGTATTGGATGAATCATCCGGAGCCGTAGGATTTGGATTCGTATTTTCACCCTCAAGTTCAATCGTTACAGAAACCGTACTTTCGTTGCTGTTCCCTGAAGCATCTGCACTCTTTACAGTGAAAACATAGTCTCCATTTGCATAACCTTCAGTGATAAATTCATGATTCTTTTTGATTGCAAATGGATCGCTATGAATCGAAGTTGAACCGATAAGAATCTCTTCAGTCGAACTCTCGGAAGTGTACCATGTTACCCTTACACGTCCATCTTCGAGGACTGCAGCATCCAAATTCAAAAGTTCAGGAGGTGTATTGTCAACAACGGTGCTCGTATTAAAGTAAAGAATGACATCATCTGTGCCCTCTGCACGAATGAAAACCCAGTAAGCCGTACCAACATCGAGATCTGTTAACGTGACTGCATGATCGGTTCCACTCGCAGTTTGCGAACTGTTTGTACTCGTGTCAGCGGGCTGTGAATCTGCAAGAGCATACTGGATCGATGTTCCATCAGAAACGGTTGTCGACCAGGTAATGACTGCAGAAGATGCTGTAACAGCCTCAACAGATGCGCCAAAAATCTGTTGAGGAACTTCAGGCATCTCAAATCCGGTAAGTTTCGCATAAACGTGATTATCTACATCGTAGGAAGAGAGCATTTGTTCTTGTCCAGAACCATTGAGAATCATATCGATGATGTTCGGATCGTAATCAATACCATCATCTGCTGCAGGGTTTGAACCGCCTCCAAGCGTCCATGTTGAAGGAGTTTGGTCCACATCTCGCCACTTACCAGTTCCAAAACCATCCTGACTTCCGATGACAACGATGTATCGATAATTCGGAATATCATCACCGATAACGTCCTTGCTCACAGTAAAGGTGATTGTCTTTGCATCAACATCTCCAGAGACATCAATACCGCGAGAGGAGGTACTTCCCGTTTCGGATTGAACGGCAAAAACAGCACCGGGTTCACCTGTACCACTTATGGCAACCTCCCAAGCCCAATCATCATCGATTTTTGCATTCGCACCATCGAGCATATCTGTCGATCCATACGAGGTCTGACCTTGGTCAACATAAATCTGAACAATTTGATGGCTAAATCCATTGCTCAATCCCCAAATATCGGTCATTTCACCCATTTCTAAGATGAATTGAGCGTTCCAAGCGCTTTGACGGATGGTGAGTTTCTTCGCATCCCACAAGCCACCGTTGTTTGGTGTCGCAAAGTCGCTTGCAAGTGGATAAATGTAGTCTCCATCACCGGTTTCATCACCAACTGCATCCTCGAGTTCAAGCAATGTTACCCATTCTTCTAAATCAGGTAAGACAACTTCAGCTGGCGCAGGTGGTGCCATTTCCTTGTCTTCTCCATCACCATAGGAGAGAGATTCTGCTAAGGCTGCAACCACTTTAATTCGAGTGGAGTATCGGGGTGCAAGTCCTATTTCGGACCATGGGATTGCAAATTCGTAAACATCCTGAACTGCACAATTTCCAAGCGAAGAACTTCCACTCAAGACCCATTGTTCTTGATCTCCACTCTTACCTTTCGCGGTAAAGAGATTCCATTTTGCTCGACCATCGTCTCGTAGCGTATCAAAGTCAAAGGCGACCATGTATTTTGCAGGGAAACTCAATATTTGGTTCCCATAATACGTTCGGAAGTTTGTTTCAGCTTCATTGAAATTCACCGCATTTGCTTGCATGAAGTAGAGGGCTAAATCCGGTGATTTATCATCAAGCGAAGCGTTTTCGAGTTCAGCGACCGTTGTCGCATCAACACGAATGAACACATTCGATGCATCATAACCAACATAGAACTCATCGATGTTGAACGGTGCACCATCAACAGGAGCATCGTATCGTGCAGCACCATCCCATTCACCCGGCAAGGCAACCCCATCGATCATCGGTTCAATGATTGAAGAGGATGCAGGAGAAGGAACTGCTGGATTGGTCCAGAGGTCCTGCAAATAAGGAGGAAGATCGAGATTGACCGCTCGATAGATGTTTGAAAGATGAACTTTGAACAACACGTCCCAGTTCTCATCATAGCCGCTGTCTTGGTCGAGACCATACCACCAGAACCAATCGCTACCTTCTGCAATGTACAACGATTCCCATGCGGCCTCAAGACCTGGATGGTTTGGATTTTCTTCTTCGAAAGCAACGAGTTGCTGACGTGCTTCAACAAGACGTTGCCAAGCGAGTGATTCTTCTTCTTCACCAGCCCAGGTACGTAGTGTACCGTCAATCCAAGAGCCTGTTCCAATGGTTTGGATTTCAGGTAGCGATGGGTCTGTTTCTAGGAATTCCGAGGGAGTTGTTGTTACAATGGTTGGGTGTGTCGCAAGTCGACTGTACCATTCGGCCATGAATGGTCGAGCATTGTCTTGATGCTGAAATTCGGACATGAACATCCAGTTTTCACCATCTAAGGCAACTGTAAGGAGGTGTTCAGAGGGATCCTCTCCTGCATCGAGAAGTTGTTGACGGACGTTATCCAAGTATGCAATAAAATCGGAAACAGCTGCTTCTGGTGTCATCGTCCCATATTGGAATGCAATTCGGTCTGAGATGACTCGATCACGGAAGATGACGGCAACTTCACCACCATCTGCGCCAGTAACGGTCCAAGGTGTGGCAAGATTGGTCACATCCTCAACATCGATATAATCGCCGTTCTGATTCGTGGATTGCTTGAGAATTTCCTCATCTGTAACCATCCACTCAATTCCAACATCTGTTACAGGTTGAACCATCGCAGGTGAAACCGCTTCCTCGCTTGGCCACATACCGGTTGGACGGAAGCCAAGTTCGTCCTCAAAGAGATTCATTCCAGTAATGAGATGGTTTTGAACGTCTTCTGGCCATGCATCCTTGTTGACACGTATGCCGTCTTCCATGGTCCAGCCTTCCATCATCAACAATGGCATAATTGGATGATAGTAAGGTGTTGTAGTCAATTCAATTTGACCATTGGCAGCAAGTTCGCTGTACATTGGCAAAACGTTACCCATGTGTGCATGTTGAGCATCAAGAACGTAATTCAAATCGTCCAAATCGTAATTCCCGTCTTGCATGAACAAATCGATCAATCCCTGATCACGATGACTAACGTTGTATGCTCCTTGGACATAATCAGGCGAGAACTGATAGAGATACCACAGGACTTGGAGATCAAGGAAATCTTGTGGAGGAAGTAAATCATCATCCATGATGGTTGCAGGCTTAAGGTTGTGCAGGGTTGCATCATACAGCTCCTTGTAACGTGCGCTCGATGGGTGGAGCCATCCTAACTTGGCATCATCTTCAGATACATTGTAAATCCAACCACTGTTCCAGAATGACTGGAATTGCATGGTATGCAATTCAAGATCTGTTGCATTAGGATAACCACCAGTTGTCCAAGATCGCTTTGCTATATCAGTGTGAACATCGAGTGTTTCCTGCTCATGATAATCGACCAATTGCTCAATAAATGAAGGTACAAGATTGTAGGTCACTTTCGTATTTGTATCACCAAGAATGCCTGGAGAATCAACATACTCTGTCATAGCATGAACACGTACCCAGGGCATTTCGTACATGCCGGTTAATTTGTTTTTGTAGTAGGGTTGATGTTGATGGAAGACGATGGCAAGATTTAGTGCATCGTCTACTTTCCCTGGTGCAGCTGGTTGAATCACAGGAAGTTGACTTGGATTCGTCACATTGTTGACATTTTCAATGTGCCATGCGTGAGTGAATGTCTCAGCACCATTGTTGTTTGCAGGATTTTGCGATGGGAACGAAGCCCAAACATTGCCTTGGTCTTGCCACTGTGCGTAAACTATGACGTCGAGCGAAGTAGGTGTTCCAATCTCAGCCCATGGAATCGTAAATTCTGTCACCTTATTGTCGCTCCAACCACTGTAGATATCAACAACGTGTGAAGACTCGACCCACGCGCTTCCATCATAGGAAATGAGTCGGAAATAGGAGTCATCTTCGAGAACAAATCCATAATTTGCTGCAAATGGTAACGTGTGCGAGAAGCCCCAGTCCTTGCTCAGGACTGAACCATCTGATGAAGTGTTGAAGTAAACGAATAAATCTGCACCTTCAAACGCATCCTTCCAATCCGTTCCATCCCAACCGAAGTAGAGATTGTTCGCATCCCATGTGAGGTGTAGATCTATGTTGCCAGATGCCATTTGACTGTCTGAATCCCAATCGGACAAATCACCATCCACGGTGATGGTCGAAGGCGTAAGTCCAGCGACAAATCCACCCATGGTTGATGTTATGAAAAGGAGCGATAAAATCACAGCACTTCTCCGCATGG
>JAYXXD010000045.1:0-11755 GCA_036019775.1 Thermoplasmatota archaeon | reverse complement strand
CGTTGTTTGCTGGTGGAAGTCCACTTAGTTCTGTAACTTGCACATGAACGACTACAGTTTGCGTTTGAGCCGACGTACCTTGATCAGCTTGTATTGTTATATCGATGGTCTCTGAAGAAGCGGGGCCTACGTAAATTGAGCCTGGAGCAGAATGGGCAAAATCACCAGAGTTTACGGTAATCTGAATTTTCTCGACATACGCTGTTGGATTTTCGATTTCGCAAGAGATATTGTCTGAAAGAGAATTTCCAGTCTGAACATCGATCTCCATATTTCCATCGCATGTTATCGAAACCGCTGCTGTAGGGATTTGGGCTTGCGTATGCATGTTTAATGTTAGGGAAGTGAGCAATAGCATCAATGTGAATAAAACTCCCCTGAGGAACATCAAATTCAATCATTTAATGGTCATAAAAAAACATTTTTCCTACAAATCTACAGTACTGAAAAATTGAATGCAGGATTTGAGTACGATTTGAAGGTCCTTTTCATGAATAACCTCGTTTGCATGCTCAATTGGTCGCTCATCCCATGGATTGAAACAAATGGCATGTGCTGCTTCTTGAAACATTCCAATATCACCTGCTGAATCGCCCACTGCAATGACATGATTTGCATCCACCTTGAGGCGACGACGTAACATTTGAACAAGGGCTCCTTTCCCATCCATTTGCACTTGATAGCGTCCAAAGTCTTGCACGAGCAGCGAACCACCCTTCTGGCCTGAATCGGTTGTCCAACCGTTGGTAAACACATGCAACTGAGTATCGTATCCATTTGCTCGATTGCGAGATGTATGGCGATCAATTCCACCCCAACGTCGCTTCCATTTGTTTTCGCTAGGAAAAAGACATGCAATATCACGAGCTGTTTGTTGTAAGCCACCACTTACTATGGCAACATGATGACCTTCGTCGAGAAGTGTTTGAATCAACAATTGATAATTTTTCATCATCGGCATGCCTTCCATACATGCACGTAAATCGGCATCAGTAATTTCAGTCCCATGTTGTTCTCTCCAACTATTTTTGATGAGTGCAATATCGAGTTTTATCCAGTCCCATTCATCAAGAAGCCCCTGGTTGTAAAGATTGAACGACTCGTCGTTGTTGATTCCAAGCCGGTCGTAGACAAATTGCCAGGTCGATAAATGATCCACAAGGACTCGGTCCATATCCAAACAAACGAGTCCAGGCATCTCACTGTCCACCTCTCGGACCATCATATTGGGCTTGTATCTGCTCAACTTGTTTCCCCATGATGTAGAGAATGAGAGCGATCATCATCGCAAAAAGACCAAACAATGTCATTGCAATTGTAAGGAGAGTTACACCAATCGATTCAGTTGATAATTCAGTGAATGTTGCTACAACACCTCCAGAAAGTCGATAGCCGAGGACAAACAAAACAATGCCAGGAATTCCAAAGAGGAAGAGAGGGTGACGTGATTGAATCATCCACATGAACAATTGAGCAAAACGTGAAGCTGTAGCAAGGGATTCCCTTTGAGGAAGTGAAGGAAGCGTTGTTGATTCAATAACACGGACTCGAAGTTGATCGGAAAGATCGTGAGCAGTTGCTTCGTCGCTCGCCTCAACCAATTCATCGAGCCCTGCAGCACTTATTGATGCGTATTGAAAATTTGAGACAGAAAGTTTGCTTTTCGATGGGCGGAAATCTTCTTTTTCACCCGAGACCAAACCGATGTAGACATCCCATTTTTCTCGAGTACGATTAAGGTGAAGAGGAAACTCCCTGAGTGACCATTGCTCATTGAGGTGAATGAAGAGATGATTTTCCGCAGTATCCAATTCCGATTCTTTGAGACATTTCGCAATCGAAAGAATATCTGAATCTGAGGAAGTAAGAAGTTGACATCCAACCTCTTCCACAAGAATCGCAGTTTCATCATCAGAACCAAGATCGATGAAGACGACATCATCAGTTGCTTGACGTGCTCTGGTCAGAAAAGAAACGACGCGTAACTCGACGTTTCGACCTATACCTACAATCCGGAGGGGTACCTTCGCCACAGATGGTGCTCAAGGTCCTACCTTTCAATTCTCCCTCATGTGTTTGCTTCACAACCCCTTTTTGCCAAGTGCATTTGGGTAGGGCCATGATGGATGGACACACAATATGCGTGGTCATTCCAGCATACAACGAAGAAGACCACATTGGACAAGTTTTGGAAACGCTTCCAAGATTTGTTGATGTTGCTATTGTCATCGATGATGGGTCGTCAGATTCCACATTCTCAAACGCAGAAAACGCTGCATCAAATGCTTCCGTAACAGTATTGCAGACAGATGGGCTTGGAGTTGGTGGAGCAATAGATTTAGGTCACCAGCACCTTTTGAAAACGATTGAAAAGCCATTCATCAGTGTTGTTATGGCAGGGGATGGACAAATGGATCCAGCGAACTTATCCGAGATGATTCAACCCATACTGAACAAGAAAGCAGACCACGTTAAGGGCAACAGGATGATGTCACCGAGCGATATTGTGCAAATGCCGAAAGGGCGAAGAAGAGCTTCGAAAATCCTCGGTTGGCTCACATCATTAGCCAGTGGCCGAGTCATCACAGATCCTCAATGCGGATATACTGCGACATCATCAAAACTCCTCAACCAATGGAATTGGGAGAAATCATGGAAAGGTTACGGCTATCCAAATTATTGGCTCATTCAACTTTCAAGCATGGGATATCGAGTCATTGATGTTCCAGTAAAGGCTGTTTATGGCAACGAGAAATCAGGTATCAAGCCGTTGAAATTCTTCATCAGAGTTGGAATGATGATGACCATTGAACACCATAAACGAGCGTTGAAACTTTTGCCGAAATCGATACCAATGATGCTCGCATTTTTAGCCTATATGAGTGGTTATTTGGCCATTGGATTTGCAATCATACAACCTGTAGCAATCATCGGCTTGCCGATTGGTTGGTGGATTGCACACAGGCTTGACCGCCTAGCTATGCAGCGATTGAATGGTGGGCGTACCAAGATTTGAACTTGGGTCCAAGGCTCCCAAAGCCCCGAGTATAGGCCAAACTAACCCATACGCCCTTAAGTTGGGGGACGTGGTTCTCCCTATGAACTTCACTCAAGAAGAAGCCAGGTTCCATTTTGCTGTCGAAGCAATGTTCCATCAAGTTCCATCTTTTCGAGTACATCATCAGGTGACTGTTGTGAATCGAGATCTTGCAGCACTTTTTCAACGTCCGAACGATGCAGGATCATGTCATCACCCACAGTTTTCTGAATCGCTTTGTACAGTGCCCGAGGTGAAGTCGATGATGAAGCAATAAGAGGTTCATCGGATGACTCAAGTTTGAGTCGTAATTCATCTCGTAATTCTTCAGGCGTGTTCGCTAACGCCACTTCGATTCGAAGTTGGGCTGACGATTCTGCTGTTGCTATAACTGGTGTAGTCGCTGGAATTGATTGACCACAATGAGGGCATTGGCGAGGTTTTCCACGAGTACCATGGCAATTTCTGCATGCAGGGCAGCGCACAACCGACCAATTCCCTGCCATAAGACAACATTCTGCCAACGGATTATGAAGATTCACAAACTGAAGTCTGTCCTGTCATTGTTACGTCGCGCACCTGGTCGAAGTGCTGGAGCAGCTGGTGCCTTTGTATCAACACGTTTCTTTTCAGGCTCAGCAGATCGAGTAAGACCACCACGAATTGGACCGGTTCGACCTCGTCCAGCCATTCGTAATGAATCTGGTAGAATCAATGCAGCGATAGCAACACCATGATGATCTTGACCTGCGGTCACCTCGTCTACTGCAACATCAAAGGTAAGAACTTCGAGATCTCTCGATGCGAGTCGGCGCTGAATGTTTCGACGAAGAAGCAAAACGGTCTCCTCATAATCAACCTCAGTCGTGATACTCGCAACAATAGCACATTCATCTCCTTCTGGAGTTTGGCACATCGCATAACCAACACCTGCACACGCAGTTGAACCGTTCCAAGCAAAAGCCGTTGCCAAATGACATTCGACAAGCGAACCCATTGGAAGTGGCTCAGGAGGGACGATATTGAATCCAAGAGGGAGCATAGCACCTTGAACTTGGATTAAGCGCGCATCACCAAGTCCTAACTCTACCAGCCCTTGGTCAAAGGCATCCTCTGCATTTTCACCCCATGGAGAGACCGCAGTCATGAGCCAGCCTCGTGAAGATTTTGAACCACCATCAGTTCCTGCCATAAACATCTAGAATTCGATACAGTTCATGAACAACATGGTACAAACGATTTGAAAAATACCAAACGCTATGAGAATAGAACCCTTGGGAAGTGCATGGCCAAGGCATCGAGGATGATCTTGTTGTTTGCAACCTTGGGGTTGTTTGGCCTATCGATTATCATGCTCCTGAGCAGTGAATCTGAAATGATGGCCATACCATTGATCGGCATGGCGATTTTAGGAGGATTTGGCTACATGATGTTCGATGCAGATGCTCCAAAAAAACCAAACAGCACGCCTGGAGTTGTGCATCAAAACAGCCCATTGCATGATTTGGATACACACAAGGAAGAGTTACCAGACTTGACTCAGGGCGAATACGACCTTCCAATTCTATAATCAGAGAATCCGAACCGTCTCCAGGTTCTTTGGAGCATAGGTTCGACATCGATACTTGTCACGAAGCTCTTTTCCAAGTTCACTGCACTTGTAATAATCACCATGATGGCAGATGATGTTTCGAGGTTTTGGATTCATCGAATCAACAAAAGCCAACAATTGTCGACGATCGGAGTGACCGCTAAAACCGTCAATCGTCGCCATCTCACAGCCGACCTTGACGATCTCGGTTCGTCCATTAATTTGCATCGGAACCTCACCAAATCCTTTCTGGAGGCGGCGACCAAGGGTTCCTTCAGCCTGATAACCAACGAAACAGAGCGAATTTCGCTCCTCATGCGCCCAATTCTGGAAGTAGTTCATGACTGGACCACCATTGAGCATACCCGATGTTGCGAGAACAATGCATGGGCTTGTATCCATGACAATACTTTCCCGACGTTCAGCACCTTCAACAGTTCGGAACCATGGACTTGTGAATGGATTTTCACCATCGTTTTGTTGCAATGACTTACGAAGGGCAGAGGTCAGATAATTCGGGTGGCTAGCATGAATCGCAGTTGCTTCCTGAATCATACCATCAAGCCAAACTGGAACCGGTTTCACTGCTCCTGAGCGGAATAGATCATCGATGGCAATCATAACTTCTTGCGAACGACCAACAGCAAAGACAGGACAAATGAGTTTTCCATTTCGTTGCAGCGTTCGAGTTACGATGTCTTGCAATTCTTGGTTGGCCTCTTCCCGAGACGGTTGGTAGTCGCCTGCAGCACCATAGGTCGATTCGATAACAAGAGTTTCACATCGCGGAAATCGAGTGTTAGCAGCATCAAACAGCCATGATTTCTCAAACTTCTGATCACCAGAGAAAACAATGTTATGCTTACCATCAGCGATGTTGAGATGCACTGCTGAGGAGCCAAGAATATGTCCAGCATTGGAGAATGTCATTTTCACGTCAGGTGCAATGTCTGTCGTTTGGTTCCAATCAACATCCACAACGTGACGCATGCACATTCGAATATCTTCCATGTCGTATGGAGCACGCTTTCCTTCAGCACCACCTACTTTGAGGTAATCGGTTTGCAAAAGGAGCATCAGATCACGTGTTGGTGGCGTACAGAACACAGGACCCCGATAGCCGTACTTGAACAAGACAGGGAGCATTCCCGCATGGTCAAGGTGAGCGTGCGTCAAAACTACAGCATCAATTTGTTCAAGCGGCAGAGCCTCTGGAGCAGTAAAGTAAGGCATTGGATCGGTATCGGAGGCGATGTTGACCCCCACATCGATCATGATACGTGATTCATTTGTCGTCACGAAATGGCATGCACGACCGACTTCTTGATAAGAACCGAGTGCAGTCACTCGCGCCCAGGTTGAACCAGGTCGTTTTGGTCGGTGAATGTTGAGACCAAAATTTCTCAGAAGCTTTCGACGCTCGTCAGCATTTGCTTCCCGATAACCTCGGATATCTCGAACGGTCTTGGAGAGGATAGGAGGTGTACGTTCTACAGAAACTTCCCAACCAGTCGAATTTCGTATTTCTTTGGCGATTGAACCTCGACGACCTACCGCATCGGAAGGATTCTCACATTGAATAATGACTTTCCAAATGCAAGGATCAAAGAACAGTTCAGAAATGTTCGCTGACTCAGGAATAAGGTCTTTGATGACTGCAGCTGCGTCGTCCTTATCCATGACCATATCAGGCTCAGGACGCATGACGATACGTCGTTTTATTTTCTTTGAAATCTTTCCAGCCAAGCCATCATTGGATGTGAACGGCTCGAAGTCTTTTGTGAAAATGGCGATATCACCAGCTTCAAGGTCGACATTGTACTCGATGTTCCGAGGTACAATTTTACTAATCTCATCTTTGATTTCCTTAAACGTCAATCGCATAATCTCATCTCCAGCCACGACATCGCACGCTACGCAAACCAAAGGTTACGGCAACGCCGCGGGAGTTGAAGGATGCTCACTTCTTAAGAATGGCATCAATTTCAGATTGTTCAACAGGAACAAATCCATCTTTAGCAGTAATTACTGCAAGATCCATGCCGTTTCCAGATGCAGCATCACGCTGACCTGAAGCATTGAGTGCACGAGCTGCTAATCGAACCGCATCGTTTCTGCTCATGCCTTCTGAGAATCCGTCTTCAAGCACACCATACATGTACGGAGAACCTGAACCAGTAGCACAGTAGACGTCTGGTATTGAACCGCCTGCTGAATCAATGGAGTAGACATGTGAACCATCGTCATCGACACCGACGATGAGAAGTTGAACCCAATGTGGGCGTCCAGAAAGAATGTTTGCAGTGAATGTCGCTGCGCCCTTAACGGTCATGTTTTGGCCACGACGAAGTTGGAAAAGGGCCACTTCAGCAGCTAAAGTACGGGATAAGGATTGGGCATGGCCGACAAGACCAGCGGTTGTTAGTGCGAGATTATCTCCGATTTTGAACAACTTTTGCACACTCTTGTTCGCAATGAAATGTCCCATAGTGGCTCGATGATCGGCTCCAACAACGACACCTCCATTGAATGTAATTCCTACAGTGCTGGTTCCAGTCTTCAATACACCATCTTGTGCTTCCATGAAATCACCATCGCCCCACCCCATAAGAACCGTGGGGTAAGCAGTACGTCCTAGTCAAGCCCCCTTATCAACTCGACGATTGAAAACCATGGTTTCTTGCATTCATGAAAGAAAGCATTCTTGAGCCATCTGATGTAGGCTTAGCCATGGCAAAGAAACGTTCCTCTCAACCTGATGAGGGACAATTCTCTCTTGATGATTTTATCAATCAAGAACCTGTTGACGCAAACAGTGTCCCTGAAATGATCGATCTTTCTCCAAAACCTGAATCAGTTGAAACCAAAACTACTGATTCAAAGCCCCTTCGTACCTTTACGATGCCAAGCAGCGAAATCGCTGAACGACAGCAACCAACACCCCCGCCTAGTTCCGGAATCTATCATGACCTTGGCAAAATGTATCCAAATCCTCCAATTCCAATGAACGATTCTGGTATGGTTCTCCACAGGGCAACATTGTATGATTTAACCGGGATAGATGCCTTATTGGATTGGGTGAGCGATGGTGACGCAGTTCTTGTTGAAATGGCACGATTGATGAATCGAGAACATGAAGTTGAAACGGTTCTTGCTCAATTGCATCGATTTATAGAAATGGACATGGGAGGCCAAATCGTACAAATTACTGGGACTCGAGTTATGCTCCTCCCTCCAGGTTGTGTTGGAATTAGCGGTCTTGAAGACGAAGCATTCAACGATGAAGCGGGTTGGTCGGGAGGAGTTTGATGGAAGAACAGGTCATCGAGATGCCGTGTCCGATGTGTCATGACGAGGACAATCTTAGGATGATTGCCCACGTTGATGAAATTCCATATTTTGGCGAACATACACAGGTCACTGTTCTTTGTCATGCATGTGGATGGCGACAAACTGATTTCATTCCAGCAGAGGGAAGAAAGCCAGGTGGATGGACCTTCGAAATCGAAACGGAAGATGACCTTACAGTGCGAGTTGTTCGCTCATCATCGTGCACAGTCTGTATTCCCGAACTTGACCTTGAAGTCAATCCAGGAGGAGCAGCAACAGGATTTGTTACGAACATGGAAGGTCTTCTCGTACGCTTCATCGATATCGTTGAAATGGTCCTTCGGGACATTGGTGACGCTGAACCAGAGAACCAACAAATACTGCTCCATATGCTTCATCGTTTGCAAAATGCAGGCAAAGAAGGAAAAGCACTCAAGATTGAACTACTCGACCCTCACGGTCTGTCCCAAATTCTTCATGAGAAAGCAATTGATAGGGATTTAACTCAGCAGGAAATCGATTCCTTACCTGTCGGACCGGACCCAGCTGTTTTCTCAGCTTAAGTCAGCAGCAAAGAAGTCGTCAACAAGATGGGCGGTTTGGTCCTTCATTTCTTGGTGATTTGACAACCATGCAGTGGCTCGATCGATGCATAACTGCTTCATTTCACCAGCAAGGAGTGTACCAGAGCGATATTGTTGATTGATCTCTTGTAAATAGGCATCATCATCCTCGAAGAAGTACATCATATACTGATAAGCAACATCAATATCTGGATTGCCTCCAATTCGACGATGCTCTTCTATTGTCGGTTGGCCACCAGAAAAAGCTCGCTTTATTTTCTTCTCAACTGCAGCGATTTCATCATCGAGGAATATCGTTGTTTTCGGCTGGCTGCTCGACATCTTATCGCCTGTCAAACCAACAGCAAAGTGATGATATGTTGAGGATGGTGCTAGAAGACCTTGTCCACCGAGCGAACGCTCGTAGGCGAGCAATTGCATTCGAATACGATGAATGTCTTGCGATGTTGCACTAGGAACGTTGACGATCCCTTCCTTTGGATTTGACATCACATCCGAAAAGCCCATGCTCTCAAGATTTGATACGATTCCATCAAACACGATTTGACGTCGAGCACGGTCAACTCGACCGTTCGGCGCTTGACCCAATGCCTCCGCATTTTCATCCTGAACAGAAAGACGAACCTGCGCTCCACTGCGCTTTCCTGGGCCTACATTGAACCAATTGGTTTTACCGGCCAATCCTCGGGTCAAGCGAAGATGTGGATCTTGATCAACACCGACAGGAACGACGATCGGGCGAAGACCTCCATACTCATCCAGCTGTGGATGTAAGATATCACCGACTTGGACCATAGGAGCCTGAACATGAGCGAGATTTGTCTCCCCTCCAAATCCATAAATCGATTCGAATTCATTCAAATTCGTACGCTTCCCTAATTGGAAACCAAGTCGTTGGACTGCAGGTCGTTGGGACTGGAAGTAAACTTCAGTTGAATCAGAAAGAAGCCCTAGAGCTGCATAGTTGGCAACATAATCCTCTCGAGCAATTTGTCTGCCCTTCGCTAACGATACACCACGAGTTGCTTGTGATTCAAGATCAGCAACTGCAATCGTGACATCAGCACCCATTTCTTGGTAGTAACGTACTTGCTCGATGACCATTGAGTGACCGAGATGCATTCGCCCACTTGGCATCAATCCAGTTAGGACACCAAACGATTCCTTGCGCTGATGTGCTCCAAGAATGACGTCAAGATCTCGATGTGCAAAGACGATTCCACGGCGATGCAACTTCGTTGCATTCGGCAAATTCAAGCCATCAAGTGATGATAAACCGAATTGGTCGATGATGCGGGCATAATCCGTGGATTGATTGCTGCTCCATGGATCAATGCGTACAGAATCATCACCCATGGCTCACCCTCCGAGTGCCTGCTCGAATCAAACCGATTAGAAGGCTTCGCCTCTATTCCTCTTCATACTGTAAGTTTTTGTGGTGCATGATACCAGCCAGTGGACCAATTCCCTCACGTCCCAAAATACCCATCATGGCAACAATTGTGACAACACCTGCAACCAATGCTGCATATGGCAACCAGGGCAATCGACCTTCGACAGTGCGTGGTGAAACCAACCACGTAAATCGCAGTTGATCTTCATCATCGAACCTCTTTGACCACAGGAACAAATCGGTTGTATCATGAGCAGCAATAGTCACTGCGGCATCATAACCATTCCAAAACTTCGTTTGATTGTGAACGTCAAAGGAGATATTTTCTCCATCAAGAACGACCGTTATGACAGTACCACGTTTGACAGAAACCAACAATTCATCTCCATCCATACGCCATCCTTCAGAAGTTTGACGCTCTCCAGTCAAGTTTTTCATCGATTGACCAAGCACATCCTGAACATCGACAATCGTAGCATTCTCAAAAGAAAGACGCCAGGTGGCAGGAACGTTCCAAGCATTTGGAGCAACACTCGTGCATTGGTCAGTGATGGTGGACGAAAATGTGAATGTGGAAGCTTCTTGATCAAGTTCATTTGAATGTTGAAAGCAGCGGTTTGAGGTCCAATACGACCACGCTTGACCCCAGGTCGTCATCCAAGCCTCAGCATCGTTCTGTAGATAATTCGCAATATCACGGTCGTGGCGAATGGTTGCATCATTAACCCGACCAATCCAATAGAGATTAACCAGACCACCTTCTTCGACCGCATTTTGAACCGTCTCTAGACTTCCTATCTCTTTCTCCAAACTTCCTCCACGTCGACCTAAGTTGTACCAATCCCAAACATCATCGGGCGTATTGTTGGCATCATGCCACGCCGTATCATCCAAGCCAGTCTTATCGCCATGAACAACAAAATCCTGTGAAGCAATGTAATTGTGTTGAATTCTGGTCAAGCCGTTTGGAGTGTAGGTCGATAACGCATTGTCACCCCACTTTGAAGCCTCTGTGTTGTTCTCGATGTAAGAACGGCATTCTTTGGCAACCGCTCCTGGATCATTGTACCATGAGTATCCTGGAACACCATAGCAACCGAACTCATCACCCGATTCCAAACGTTCATCGGCCAAAGCGGTGGTCAACCAACCGTCCCGTTCCCACTCAACATCAGCAACCACTGGAGCAGCGAGGGTTGAACTCGCAAACAAGCTCAACAACAAGCAGGCTACGATACGTCGTGAACCTGCCATGGCTTTTCCAACTCAATCCTCTCTTTGAGGTTGATGTCTCAATCAGAAGCAATTGCTTCATGAATTACAACAGGCAAAATTGGACGGTCTGAGTCATCAACGTCAACTTCAGACAGCGTAGTGATGTGTTCACAACCGCTTGTAACCGTTCCAAAGACTGTGTGAACACCATCCAACCATGTGTGTTGATTGATGTCATCTGGCATCAAGAAGAATTGGGAACCACCCGTATTTGCTTGACTTGTCTTGGCCATCGAAATTGTGCAGGAGTAATGCTTCAATCCATTATCAGCTTCATCAGGAACAGTGTAGTCGAGCTCGCTTGGACAATCGGACACATTCATGGCTTCACCGTTACAATAACCGTACCATTTTGCTGCATGACCGCCTGTTCCATCCCCGTTGGTGAAGTCACCACCTTGAATCATGAAATCAGAAATAACTCTATGGAATGTTATGCCATTATAGTATTTCTTATTTTTATATTTTTCTGAAACCTCTTTGTTTGAACCCTCAATTAGTGATACAAAATTTGCAACAGTAACTGGGGTCTGTTGAAAATACAG
>JAYXXD010000044.1:0-12135 GCA_036019775.1 Thermoplasmatota archaeon | reverse complement strand
AGTTGTAATAGCCTGTGGAAGTAAAGAGCGAGCACACCTGTTCAATTCGAATTGTTGGCCCGACCCAGACGGCACCGAATCGCTTGCCGACATTATACGCCTCTTCGTTGAACAAAAACAAGAACAAATTCAATTATTTCCTTGTGATATGTACCGACTTGATGATTTTGCACTTAATATAATTCTTGGACAGCCAGCAGGCGTCCCAGTAGATGCTCAAAAAATCGAGCAGTTTACACTCACCCGAATACCAATACAGTGTCAACTACCAAAATCAAAAAGTTTGCATCAACTCTTTTCCAATTTCCATCGTAATGATATGAGGATTCTCGGAGACAGGATTGAGAATTTTAATTCTCAAGATCAAATCGATGCCCTGAACAAATCAAATCAATAATTTCTGGATACAAACGATGCTCTTCTATTTGGATTCTTTTTGCTAACTGTGCACGGGTATCCGAACTAAAAACAGGAACCCGACGTTGATCCAGGATTGGACCCGAATCCATACCGGAATCAACAATGTGAACAGTACAACCGCTAACCTTGGCACCAGATGCAAGAACATCCGTATGCGCATCAGCTCCAGGAAATGCTGGAAGTAATGAGGGGTGAATGTTGATAATGCGAGGGTAATAGCCTTCTACAAAATCTTCTGAAAGCAGGCGCATGTATCCAGATAAAACGATAAGATCAACATCATACTCATCGAGATGTTTTCGAATTCTTGCCTCATGCTCCTTTCGTCGTTCTGCTTTGGACAGTTCAAAGTCAACCGTTTCAACGACTACCGGAACACCATGTTCACGGGCGAACGTAACCCCGCCAGCATTCTCTTTATCAGTTACACAGAGTACTGTTTTATGGAGGCAATGACTTTGATCTTGATGCCTCAATAGGGCGTTCAGACCGGTTCCTGAACCAGAGAAAAAGACAGCAATCCGAATCGGATCGGATGTACGTGCGGTTTTTGTTACGAGTTGGAACCCACTCATGGTTAGCCGAAGTAGTGCTTGATTTCAGTCCTTTTGCTTGCTTCAAGGCCTGCCCCTATTCCTTATCAGTAACAATACATCGGGCTAACATAGGAAGTGAGGTGATGGAGAGTGCGACGCCCGGCCAAAACCATCCCCTAACTTTTGATTTTGAAGGACTTCCTGATGATGAAATCCTCGAACGCATCCTGGATATGCACAAACCATCAAAAAATCCTGTTGTACGTTGGTTGTGGACAGGTCTTGGTAGTGTTTTCGTCGTATTCGCTGCTATTGGAACAATCATTCCTGGCTGGCCTACAACATCTTGGCTTGTTGCTGCAGGATTTTGTTTTGGTCGATCCTCGCGACGAATGTTTCGCTGGCTTTTAACAAACAAAGTGTTCGGAAACACTCTTCTTGAGTATTACAAAGCAGGAAGGGCATTACCCTTACACTCAAAAATTGTCATTATTGGAATCATATCAACTGTTTCCGCATTTTCAATCTATGTTGTTACGAAATTAGGAGACCCTGGATTTGGTCAAACGACGATTGCAATTGTTGCACTGATTGGAATTTGGTTCGTTGGTTGGAAGGTTCCAACCGTACAACTTCAGCCACAACCAAATTAGCGTTCTTTTAGGTGAGAAGCTAAACGATTTGCAATTGATTTTCCAACATCCGTGCATGATGCATTCCCTCCCAAATCGTAAGTGAGAGATGAACCATCTTTGAGATGCTCAGCAACACTTTGGTCAAGTATTCTCGAAACATCCAACAAATCATCATCATTGGAGCGACGGGCAAGCCAATCCAACATCATCTGTACTGAATTGATACTGGCAATTGGGTTGACTTTGTTTTGTCCAGCGTGTTTTGGTGCTGAACCATGAACAGGCTCGAAGAAAGCGTGGTTATCACCAATGTTTCCGGAAGCGGCCATACCCATCCCTCCTTGTAGGACGGAGGCGAGGTCGGTTGCAATATCACCAAACATATTCGATGTAACTACTACGTCATAGAATTCAGGAGTTCGAGTAAGCCATTGTGTGAATGCGTCAATGTATCCGTAATCTTTCTCAACATGCTGATACGAATGAGCAATCTTATCGAAGCTTCGACGGAACAGCTGGCAACCTCGCGTAACATTGCTTTTATCGATACATGAAACTCGGGAAACTCCGTCAACGGGAGCGCCGTTTCTCGTCTCACAAATATCAAAACCCATTTTGATAAGACGCTCAGAACCATGCGATGAGATCGGTCGTGGGTCGTAAGCAACTTCTCCGTGTAAACCAGGGAAATCTATCTTAGGCGGCTCATACCCTTCGAGACCCTTTGCTCTTTGAGCGCTTCGATGAAGAAGAGAATGATAGAGCCCTTCAGTGTTTTCTCGAAGGATAACCATGTTCACCATATCAGGATCCCATATGTTGGTAAATTTGCCATGTACTTTGTGTGGAACCCCTTCATACAATCGAATTGGACGGACATTTGCATACAAATCAAGTCCACTTCGCATCCCTAAGATTACAGAGCCACCAGCAAGGTCACCGTTTGGAAGACGTGCACCAGGATAGCCTATGGCGCCCATAAATATCGCATCCGCATCATCACGGCAGAATTCAAAAGAACCCTCAGCCCACTCTTCCCCAGTTGCCTGGTAGTGTTGGCCTCCACATGGGATGACTGTTTGATCAAACCCGTGGTTTGTATGTTCTTGGATTGTATCCAAGATACGCTGTGCTTCGACCGCTACTTCCTTCCCTGTACCATCGCCGGGAAGCACTGCAATGACGTGGTCGCTCATGGTTGCTCGATATGTCAATACTACATGAATGAGACCCATTTCTCACTTGATTCATCAATGTCGAAACAATCTATGACCTGTGAAGAGCATGGATATACCGAGGCGATTTGCAGCATCAATAACCTCTTGATCTCGAATTGAACCTCCGGGCTGAACGATTGAAGAAGCACCAGCAGCAGCAGCCTGTTCTAAACCGTCAGCAAACGGGAAGAAAGCATCACTTGCAAGAACACAGCCATTTGAACGCTCCCCAGCCCTTCGAGCGGCGATACGTACCGCTTCAACACGACTCGTCTGGCCAGGCCCAATCCCTACAGTGGCTAGACCCTGTACCATAACAATAGCATTTGACTTCACTTGTTCGCAAACCCGAACCGCAAATTTCATCGATTCTATTTCCTCTTGCGTTACTTCTTTTTCAGTCACATTCTGGGCAGAATCCCAATCAATAATGGGGGGTTCTTCAGTTTGAACAATCCAACCACCTTCAATCTGCTTCAATATTCGCTTTCTTTCAAGTGGAGCAAGTCGGTTGTTCGGAGATTCAATTGTTAGAAGTCTTCGATTCCCTTTCTTCATGATGAAATTCTTTGCATCATCGGTATATCCTGGTGCGATGAGAACCTCAATAAACAAATCAGCCATTGCTTGAGCAGTTTCGATGGTGACAATTTCGTTAAAGCAAATAATCGATCCAAATGCAGATTCTGGATCACTTGCAAGAGCATCTTTGTAGGCATCAACTTGACGAGCTGCTAGAGCAACGCCACACGGATTATTGTGTTTGACGATAACACATGCATGTGGAGTTTCTGGCCATTCATCGGTGGAGAGGGAACGACACAGACGTAGAGTCGCATCAGCATCGGAGTAGTTGTTGTACGACATCGCTTTACCTCCTTCAACATGAGCTGTGACGAGTGTTGAATGGCTTCCTAATTCGGAATCATCGACGAATAAAGCAGCACTTTGGTGCGCATTTTCTCCATACCTCAGAGTTTCTGACTTAATTGAGGATGCAAGTAGAGTTTCATGAAATCGACTTGATTGATCGCCGATTAAATCAAACGATTCTGGAACACCATTCCATCGTTCATGCAATACGTTAGCGATGGCAACATCATAGGAAGCAGTATGTTGATACGCAGTCAAAGCAAGCTCCTGCCGTCGAGCAATCGGTACGCCAGAGGGATTACCGTCAGCATCTTCAAGGTCTCTGATAATTGAATCGTAGTCGTTTGGATTGCAACAAATAATGACATTCGCATGATTTTTTGCAGATGCACGAACCATTGTTGGCCCACCAATATCAATCATTTCCAATAAGGCATCTTTGTCAAGCGGGGGCTCTGTCGAAGCTGCTGAGACAAACGGATAGAGATTACATGCAACCAATGAAATTGGTGAATATTGGAGCTCCCTCATCCCAATTCGATCTTCTTCTTTTTGCAAACGCGCAAGAAGTGGACCATGGATTGCCGGATGTAGAGTTTTTACGCGACCATCGAAAATTTCAGGGTGTTTCGTCACCTCAGTGACACTTTTTACTTGCAATCCTGCTTCCTTGAGTTTCCGTGCAGTCCCTCCAGTTGAGATAATTTCAAACCCAAGATTAGAAAGCGAAGTCGCGAAATCAACAATTCCAGTTTTGTCCCAAACGCTGAGGAGCGCGCGAGGTTTTTCCGAGTCCATGGTTGCACCCGTTATCAGACTCTAGCGCGTCCTTGTTATCAAGCATGTGATGAACCCATATCCTCAATCGCCACGAGATGAGATGACTTGATCGACACGGAGCAAGCCACACGTCGTTTCAACCGCTGATTGTAATGCGTGCGAGACGGTGAACGAAGAAAGTAAAACATTCTCAATCTCGCCAACACTCCCGTCCATACAAACTCCGAATAGGTTTGAATGATTTCGATGTGCTGCACGTAATTCTAGGAGCGTGTCAATTTGATCTTCACCAGCATTGAGAGCAAGTGTACTTGGAATCGCTTCTAAAGCACGAGCAAATCCTTCGATTGCTAAACGCTGGCGGCCAGAAACGGATTCTGCATACTCTCTCAGTTGCAATGCAGCGGCGATATGGAATGATCCACCTCCAAGGAGAGTAGCCTGATGTTCAATAACCGATTCAAGTGAACGAAGTGCATCGTACATGGCACGGATGTATTCTTCTACAGCAGCACCTTGTCCACCTCCAACATCGATTGTTACGAGGCCAGAATTCTGGCCAACTTCAACAATCAATCGAGTTCTTCGCCCGTCTTCATGTTCTGACACTTCAACAACGGCGGATTGAACCGAACCGAGACCTTCACGTGTAATATCATCCAGATGACTGATTAACATGGCACCAGTTGCAGCAGAAATATCCTCAATACCGTCATCCTCCAACATTCCAACGAGAAGAATACCGAGGTCATTGCATGCGTGTTGAATACGATCATCAACTTCTTTCGATGTAAATACGGCTTTTGCACCCGAGCGAACGAGAGCATCGATTTTTGATTGGATAAGTTTCTCTTCAGCCTCAAGAAAGGCCAACATTTGTTCAGGGCGTTCAATTTCAACCTCTGCTTCACGTTTAGTTTTTTGAAGTGTTAGAGGACAAGTAAGCGTGAGAACGCTTGCTGAATCCAGGATTCGTGGAGTGCGTTCAGAATCAAACTTTTTCTCAATGATTACACCTTTTACCAATCGAGTTTCTTTCAAAGAGTCGTGCCCTCGTTTGACCATCCGAACATTTTCTGCGCGAATAGGGCGTCCACTTCTTTGTATTGTTGCCATACAATTAACCAATAACTCTGCGAGAAAATCTCCGCCAGATTCTACCGATTTCCCGACCATCGCTGTTTTCGCTACAGCCAGTAAGGTGTCTTGTCCAATATCATTTTTTGAGTGAGAATCAAGGATTTCGATGGTTTGCCCCATAGCCTCTTGATACGCCTCAACGAGAAGGAGCGGATGCACACTACGCTCCAAAAGCCGTCCAGCTTCCTTCATCAATTCACTTGCAAACAACAAGCACCCAGTCACACCATCACCACAGGCATTTTCCTGTGATTCAGCAAGTTGAACGAAAGCCTTGGCAGCAGGATGCTTCACCAACAAATCAGCAACAATTTTCGCTCCATCATTGGTGATAGCATTTTCACCATTTGTTTTGTACATCATCTTATCAAGGCCATTCGGACCAAAAGTGCGGCGAAGTATATCGCCAAACGCCACAGCAGCACCGACCAATTTTTGTGTGACTGCTACGCCACTGGTCACTGAAGTTGTTGGCCGAACGATAACAACAGGAGCACGACCTGAACCATCGTCCTGCTGCGCCATGAATCACGGGTGATGCTGTTCTTCAAGAAGTCTCCTTTCAACGTCGACGGCCTTTTCTTGTCTTTTTTGAACGCCCCTGCCGCTCATATGCCCTACTCTGGTAGGCTCGACGTTCCTGATCATCACTCCAAATCGAATGTTCTGAAACATCATCAGAATCGGGTAAATCATCGAGTGATTCTATGGTAAGTCGTAAACCTCCTAACTGGTCCTGTAGCGCACGAACATTGTCACCACCTCTCCCAACTAATGTTGAGATCATGTTGCTTGGAGCATAAACGGTTGCAGAAGAATCACTTGTAAATTGAACGCGGACATGCACACCTGCCCATTGTCGAATGGTATGAATCAGTTGCTTTTGGGCAAGTTGCTGAAGAGGTTTCCTTTGACTCGTTTCCGTGACGGGGACGACTGCAAGTTCGGATCCGAAAGCAAACATCTCATGGGTGACATTACCGGATGGAAATTCAACAACTTCGATAACCGGGCGTGCCAATTCTTCTTGCATCCCAGATGGTGGTTTAACAGTCATTCTCAATTCAAGCACTTGTTGTATTGTACCGGCTTCGACATGCAAAACAGTGTCGAGCACTTGTGAAACCAGCCCCAACTCGACTTTACCGATTAGACGTTGAATTGCTTCAAGAGCAGAGTTTGCGTGAGTGACGCCAAGCAAACCAACTCCAGCAAGTCGCACATCAGCGAATATCTCAAAATCTCTGGCCCGTCGAACCTCATCGAAAATGACAAAATCAGGCCGAACGAGGAAGATAATCTCTGCTGTTTTTTCGAGATCTCCTTCCAAGGGAGCATATTGAGTGATTCGTTCTGCTAGTTGCAAATCTCTTGGTGCTTCCATAGTCTTCACCATCGCTCCGATGTCATCATCAAGATATTCTGCAATTGCTTGAGCAAGTGTTGTCTTCCCTGAACCAGGACGTCCACAGATGAAAACACCACGGTGATGATTGGAAAGGCGATCGACAATTCTTGGGTCGAGATCATAATCACTGAGAGAGAGTTTTGCAACTGGTCGGACAACAGTAATTTCGCGTGCATCTGAAAACGGAGGGCTTGCACATGTTACTCTCAAATCTCCCAACTGGAGAACCTGGCAACCTTTCCGATCTATTTCCAAGAAACAATCACTTCGGTCTTGATTTTCTTCGACAACGGTTTGAAGCGATTCTTGCAGAGATTCCAATCGGAGATTGTCCCACTCCTCTTTCGTTTCCAGTTCAACTAACTGGAGTTGGCCAATGGTTCCTCGTTTGACACGAGGAGAACAATCAGCCTTGAGGAAGATGGTGTGAACATCCGACTCCAACAATTCTTCCAATTCGGAAGGGAGTTCTGGATGCTCACCGTGCTTTGCCATGGGATGATGTTACCACGGAGGCTTTTGACACTTGGCACAATTACACCGATGGAGTACCCGGTTCGAGCATACCGAATGTCCACCAGATGTAGGCGTTGGTTCCAATACTTCCTATAATTGAGCCAACGAGTGGAAAGTCATAGAAGTAGATGCACCAATATGTGAGGCCTGCAGTGACGGCCACAAAGGTAAGAATATTCAGAATACCACCGTTCTTCATCCCGCTCAACTGGATTGTTTTCTCATAACGACTCGCACCCCAAATGATTGCTACAACAATTGAAAGAATCGAAAATGTGACTGCAGCATCAAACACGGAATCTTGGAACAACCATGTTGCAAAGGATGCAATGGTTACCCCAGCGAGCAACCAGAGCATGACACGTTCGGGGCTCATGATTGGTCCAGTTGGCTTCATCTCTTCAATTCTCGTGTCTTCGGATATCCCGAAGAGATTAATTGCAAACGAGCCTGTTCAACACATTTAATGGTCCGAAGAATAGATCCCGTTGACGCTGCCATGGATGTCACATCACCTTCGAGAAAATCAAGTAAGACAGCTTCAAGCGGTGAATGCTTGGACTTAACAACTTCGATTCTTGATTGACGATCTACAATTTCATATTGTCCATGTTGTTGCAATTGAACAATAATTCGGCCATTTTGACCAATCACTTCCAATTCAGCAATGTCGGCATCAGCCCCCCATCCAACATCAATCGCGATTTCGACTTGATTTGGATATTCTAATGTCAATGCACACGATGTATGGGAACCGATAACTTCTGAAATTCGACACGGTGTTTGACCGTCGAGTAAAAACTCTGCTAAGTCGATTCCATGGATGGCCAACGCATCCAATGCATGGGCCGAATCATCACCTTGTCGTTGTGCGTTTTTCGAATATCGAATGGTTTGAATTGCCCCGATTCGTCCTGTTCGAATTTGAGCTCTTGCATCGATAATACACGGATGGAATCGAAGAAGAAATCCACTTTTCAACATCTTTCCTCTATGAATGGAAGTCGAGACAAGCGAGGAAGCATCCTCAAACGTCGTTGCAATAGGTTTCTCAAGAAACACATCGATCCCTTTTTTCAGAAACGTATTCCCGAGTTCGTAATGAGTTTCGTTAGGCGTTGCTACAATCACGGAATCGAGATTGAATTGCTCGACAAGTGTGTTTGGATCGTTGTGCAACAAGATATCATCGCCTCCAATCCATTTGAGTGCAGTTGCGTCAACATCGCATGCCACAATACAGGAAATGTCCGCTTCATCAACGAGATTTTGCAACGCAACGAGATGTCTCGAACCCCATCTGCCACAACCAACTACGCCTATTCGTCGTGCCATGGCTCTAGGGCAGCCTTAGAGCAATTGAGGTTTGGCTTCTCACCGTGCCTAGTATGCATAGTAGGCATAATTTGGAAATTCAATATCAAACGTCACAACATCTGTTAATTCCATACTCGTCAAATTGTGAACAGTAATCCCGGCTCCAGAAAATGCATAGATGAAATCGCCCATGAATATGGTTCGTCGGATGTTCTCATTTCCACCCCACCAATGGTTGACATCTTCATGATTGAGGAGGGAAGAATGGTTAACTTCACCGTGAACGGACATACTGCCAGTATCTTCATCAACATTGACAATGATGGCCTTTGAAACGTATTCATAGTGCCATTGGTAACCCCAATCATCGTTGTATGTCTCAACATACCGATATGTTGAGAGTGGAACTGCAAGCATTTCTTTGGGCCCCCAGTACTGGAACGCCTTATGTTCGTACATCGCTTCAGAATAGGACCATGTCCAATGACCGTTGTCTGGATCATCAACAGGAGAGAGCATCAACGTATCAGCAACTGCTGGTTGTGTTAGATCGCTGATATTGAAGGTTGAGAGACGCGTACTCGACCAATCGAGGCCCAACCCATCTCCTCCAGCGGGCCCCATGCCAATGGTCAAGAGCATATCATCGTGAAGTGGATGAATGTAGGTTGAAACGCCTGGAACTTCCAATTCACCGAGTATTGTTGGTGTCGATGGATCGGATAAATCGATGGTCCAAAGGGGGTCAATTTGCTCGAATGTGACGAGGTAAGCACGGTCTTCGACAAATCGTGCCGACCAAATACGCTCATTCTCTGCAATACCATCAATGCGACCGTATTCAAGCAGGATTTGTTGATCGGTTTGCGGATCTACACCACGAACGAGCGTGATAACCGATGAGGACATAGGATCAGGATTCTCCATCCACCATCGATTCCATTGGCCGACAGTTGTTGCAACTCGTAAAACACCCTCATACTCCGAGATACTAAATTGATTCAAAATTTGACCATCAATCCTCCCCGAACCGGTGTATGTTGTAACTCCGGGCACAGAGATATCGAAGGTGTGAATGTTGGTCATATCATCGACCTCGTCCTGGCCCCAGAACCACCACCAATCCCATGCATTCTCTGTTAAAACTAGCACATCTGCCGATGCGTATACGAGTGGATGGTTGCTGAGAAGGTGGTCCGACTCGTAATCAAATTCAGGCGAAAACAAATCAAGCGAAAGAATGTTGGTAAACCCGCGGCTAAATCCATCCATCGGTTTTGCAAAATTATTGCATGCCTGTGATCGCATGTCATGCTCGATAATTTCTCCATCAATACGCTGGTAAATCTTTGGAACGAGATCTTCCAATTCAAGCCTTTCCAGAACCTCATCATTTGCCTGAATCGTCTCATAAGCAATCATTTCACGGTAGACTTTGCGCTGCGGATCATCCCATTTGAGATCATAATAAGCGTCAGGCATATTCAACCAACTCGATAACCCTGGAATGTTCAACCATGAATGTGTAACGGCTCGAATGGAACCATCAATCTCTCGTGCATCCACATTGTAACCCTCCAAATAGAGTTCTTGGATAACTTCTGGACTTGATCTATCTGAGATGTTGTATGTAGTATACTTGGTCAATGTATTGACTCGCCACTCACTGTAATCGCCCCCCCAACGAAGAAATTCGTAGAGGACATCTCCTTTATCAACACTCCAAGGGCTGTAACTTGAGAGAACAATCAGCCGATCGCCTTGTAACATCATGGAAATTGGTGAGCCTTCGATAGAAGAATTACTTGTAAATTCAATCTCACCATATTCTGGAACGCGCATAATCGAGAGTGTTGAACCTTGTAGAGCATAGATGTAGTATCCATCTGTCTTGATGAAGTCTGCTTCATCAACACCCTGTTCTTGATTGTTTGTACCGCTGAAATCTTCGCCTTGCGTTCTTGTTTTTGCCTGTGGCGAGTTCGTTGATGCAGCATCACCATCCATCGCAGCTTCTGCAACCACCCCATCATCGAACATTCCCCAACCATAGTAGTACTGTTCTTCAACAGCTTGCAGTAATTGAGTTCGATATTCCTCAGCGATGCTTGCTTTCAAATCGTATTCCATGTCAAAACATGTTTCAAATTGAACCAAATGCGGTTGGGAAATGGTTCGACTCGTTTTTGTTCTCCAATCCTCTGGTAGCTCAGTGATAATTTCATCTCGAACATTGCCAATACATCCGGCTGTGAGCATGAGTAACACTAGGCCGAACGAGGTCACCATTCTTTTGTCCATGAATCTTTGAAGGGACGGGACATTATCAAAGAGTTGGTAAATTGATTTTACTTCTCATACAAAAACTTGCAGCGCTTGAATTCCATTAAGTGAAATCTTCCACGACGCTTTTCTTGATGGATCTGTTTTTTCGATCAGACCACTTCTGCTCAGAACGCGCAAATGGTGGGACAATAATTGTCTCGAGATTTCCAACTGCTCCCGTATCTCTTTTCCGCTCAATCCGAGCGCTTTTGATTGAGAGAGTACTTGTAAAATTGCCAATCGAGTTCCCACCAATGGGCTTTTGATTGAATCGATTTCATTTGGGTTGATTGTTGAAACTGCGTATCGGCGCAATTTACCATCTCGCCATGAAAGAACATATCCTTCCTTTTCAAGAATCTGCAAATGATATGCCGTTACTCCATTTGCGAGACCGAGACCATCTCGAAGTGCTGAGAAATGGATTCCAGCGTTTGCTTCAATGAAACCAAGAACGCGTCCGCGCGTCCGTTCATTATCGTGTTTTTTTCGAACGATTAATGGAGTTAGAAAAGCGACAACAAACAGCACTCGGAGGAATTCAAAAAACAAAGATCCAATGAATACGGATGAAAGCAGGCTTCCACCGATAAAAATCAGCAATGGACCTCGATTCGAATCCCCATCCTCGTCGGGTATCGTCTGTTCCGGAACAAAATCGGCTCTCGCAGGAGCATTTTCGCTATCAGCAGCACTTTCTTCCTCGAATGTATTTACATCCGGCTCGGTAACGTCCTCTGAATACACTTCCCCGCTATCCATTTCTATACTTATAATCCCGAAAACAAGGCATACAAGACCAAGCAAGACGAGAAGTCGAAGAAGTGCTACTCCTCGCATGGTCTTTGATTCCCGATGAATGCATATCAATTCCTTGGTAAATTGATTTGACATCCGTTTGGACATCATTATGTGCTAACCAGACATGGAAGGAACTATGCCAGAAAACGTCGAAATTGAACGACGTT
>JAYXXD010000043.1:0-12298 GCA_036019775.1 Thermoplasmatota archaeon | reverse complement strand
CATCGCTCGAACAGCTTCTCGTAATGAGAGAATAGCAGCCTCAAATTGTGTAGCTGCATTCGAAGCATCAACAGGATCGGATGAATTTTGCATTGTCGTTGCAATTTGAAGGAGTGAGATGCCATAATTGTTCATGGCACCGACATCTTGTGGAGAACTCGCCAAAACCCGCTGGAATGATCGTGCTGCTGACCTCCAATCACCACGCCCGATGGCCATGAATCCATCTTCTACAAGAGTTCGAATCTCTGTATTGTTCGATGCTTCAACAGTCATTGCTCGAGCAGGATGCAACTCGAAAGGAGTAAATGTCTTCTCAGAATATTCAACAACTTGTGGAGATGAATATGGATCAACTGAACCATGGTCAACATGTACTATCGTATCTTCAAGATCGGAAAACACGACCTCGACGACGTCATCCTCAATTGAGAAGATTTCTTGACCATCGTTCGTATCAACAGGGAGGTTTGGAGACGTCACTTCAACTGCAGGAACATTGCTAATAGGTATTGCTTGAATTCGAATCGGCTCTGGCTTTGGCTCAGGTTGCTTCTCCTCTGTTGGAAGTATTGGAACCTCGGGTACATCTTCGATCTCGTTCTGAACCTCTGCACTTTCTTCAATCTGAATGGAATTATCGGGCACATCGACTGTTTCCGGTTCGCTTGGCTCTGGAATCGATTGCTCAGATACGGAAGATTGCGTTGCTTCAGATTGGACAACCTCAAAGGGAATCCCATCCCGGTGGCTACCAATACCAAAAGGAAGGCGGGACACGTTGGTCAGAGATTCACCTCCATATCCAAAAGGAAGTGAAGATGAATCGTCTTGCTCTTGGGACTCTAAGGGCGGCTCGATGCCCTCAAGTTCGTACCATGCATCAGCCGCCTCGTCAAGACCTGGTACTTCGGAAGGAAGGACCATTTCCGCATCCTGAAAATCCTCAGAGCGTTTCTGAATTTGAGAACCGCACGCAGGACAAGAACCACCTGCAAGGTAGAGGATTCCGCATACTCCGCACTCGTTCATCGTGGACCATCTGATCCTTGGCCTTCAAGTTCTTCAATCCAACGCTGATTTGTACTTATTCTTCTCCATCAGAAAGAGTCTTCTTCTTTCCACCAGAGATGACAACGGATTTGATCGCCGAGATAATCTCTTCAGCATCATCATCAACAAGGGCTTCTGCAGGTGATTTGCCTTTCGCTCGGCCCCTTGAATACTGTGCGATAATTCCAACAAGCGCGATACCAACAAGAGCGAGTTTCCATGTTGTGCCTCCATCTTCTCCTCCTACAACGTATACGAGAAGCATGTAGAACGTTACGATGAGCGTACTCAAGATCATAACTGGGAATCCAGCCCTGAAGAATTCGTTGAACGAAATCGGATAGCCTGCCTCCTCTGACAAACCTGCAGTGACCACGTTTGCAGAAGCACCGATAAGTGTCCCATTTCCACCCAGGCAAGCACCAAAAGCAAGCGCCCAAATCAAAGGCCCTAGATCGAGATTAAGGTCGACAGAAAGTGTTAGCACAATCGGAATCATTGTTGCAGTATAGGGTATGTTATCGATAAATGCAGAAGCAATTGCAGAAACCCAGAGGATGATTACAACAGCGGCTGCGAGACGATATTCTTCGCTAAAGGCTTCGATACCTCGGCGAACGTAACCCCCGATGTAATCGATGACACCCATGTACTGGAGCGAGTGAACAAGAACAAACAGTCCTGCAAAGAACAGAAGAGTGGTCCATTCAACATGTTCCAAAGGCTCCTCGAGTTCATGTCGATTGGTAGCAAGAAGCATAACAACTGCTCCTGCAAGAGCAACCCAGGAAACTGCGATGTGAACAACAGGATGAAGGAAGAATCCGATAATGACGAGACTAAGGATTGCTCCACTGACCTTGAGCCCTTTCATGTCCTTGATAGCATATTGGCGCTCCAGTTCTGTGATGTCTCGATCCCGGCGCCCACTAAACTCATCCTTGTAGAGCCAACGAATAAGCATGAATGAAGGGACGACGGTCAACAGAATTCCAGGTGCCATTTCAATAATGAAATCATTGAATGTTACGCCTTCTGAAGCCAGTGCTTGGATATCTTTGTCCGTGTTACCTTCAATAGCTGAGGGAGACATAGCTGAACCGATCATGATGTTTGGAGGATCTCCAATCATCGTCGCAGCACCACCGATGTTCGAGAACAATACTTCCGAAATAAGAATCGGAATTGGTTTAATGTCCAATACTTTCGCAATTTGAATTGTAACGGGCGTAAGCAACAACATGGTCGTAACGTTGTCAAGGAACGCTGAAAGAACGGCTGTGACTGCGCAAAGAATTACGACAAGTGTCCAAATTTCACCACCGCTTTTCTTGTAGGCTTGGACAGCAAACCACTCGAATACACCGGTATGAGAAATCACACCAACCATCACCATCATTCCAAGAAGCAGGCCTATGGTCTCCCAATCGATCATTGTCGTAACTGCCTTGAGACTAAGGGTAGGTTCATTCGAATAGAAATTGAGTGCAATCACTGCAAGAAGACCACCCAATGCAGCAGCAAGGGTTCGATGGACAACCTCCGTAATTATCAATGCATAAACGAATAGAAGTATCCCTAAACCAACATAGACGGCTTGAGTTTCCATACCTTTCTTCATCGTGATGTCCAGATGTATACCATCTCCACCACCAGCAGCAAACCCACTTTGCATGAAGTACATCGTACCGACAATCACCAGCGAGAGAAGCGCAATGAGTTGTGCTGGATGTCGACGTGTGAAAAGTAGACTACCGCCCATGTCTGGTGGATTAACATGACCTTATTGAGCGTTGGGTTAGAGTAGTCGCTAATTCTTCCAAAAAACCGCAACATTTCCTCGAACGAAAATAACCTGACTTGATGTTTTATCGGCAAGATGTGACCAAACTTTACGAATGTCATCACGCTCATACAAGCCTCTGTTCACCTTTGCTTTAACAATGGAGCGGGATGACAACTGGCCTCCCAATTCATCGATGATTGCATCAGGAAGCCCTGATTTGCCGATGCGAACCGTAGCAGGCAAAGAAGCGTCCTTTGCCTGACGCATAATTGAATCAGGTATCTTCACACTGAACCCTCCTGAGAAAATTTGTACGGAACTCTTCTGACGAAGCCACAACTGAGACAATGCTGAATT
Source organism: Thermoplasmatota archaeon (assembly GCA_036019775.1). GTDB lineage: Archaea > Thermoplasmatota > Poseidoniia > Poseidoniales > Poseidoniaceae > MGIIa-L2. Next base: position 9,102 of record JAYXXD010000043.1, on the reverse strand, counting down.
TTTATTCCATTCCTTAACCGTATTCGAGTCGTCGAACCTGCAACGAGTAATGTCGAGCATTTACGGCAGACTACTTGCTTTACTTCAGGAGAGAATCGAAGACGATGCTTGCGAGAAATTTTGAAGAGATGACGAGCATAGATGCTTCGTCGTTCAACCGGTTGATTTGAGGCATCGTAAAGAAGAGATTGCAGAGTGTTGCGGGAAGAAATTGCATGTTGCCTACGTTTTCCTCTCTGCTTTTGTCTTCGACGAGCCATGCACTTCACCTAATCGAGTGCGTTTAGCAAATCCGATGTAATCAAGTCAATATCTCGATCACCGTCAATGCTTACAAACAAGCCCGCCTCTCGATAAAACGCCGCAAGCGGGGACGTTTGTTCATGATATGCTTGCAATCGAGCAGCAACTGTTTCTTCCGTATCATCAGCACGACGTTTTTCTGAAAAAGAACCGCATTCGCAACCTGATTCTGGGAGGGGGTTGAATTTGTCATGATATACAGCACCACAGTTTCCACAACTAAATCGACCGCAAATCCGCTCAACAATGCGGTCATCAGGCACCTCGATGGCCAAAACAATCGAAACTTCAACGAATTCCGCCAGAGCTTCAGCCTGAGGAACAGTCCTAGGAAAACCGTCAAACATTACGCCTTCCTTAGCATCATCCTCTTTCATCCGTTCCCTGATTAAATCAATAATGACTTCATCGGGAACAAGGGCTCCTGCATCCATGAATTTCTTTGCTTCCAAGCCAACAACAGTTTTTGCCTTCACAGCGGCCCGGAGCATATCACCTGTTGATACTTGAGGCAAGCCAGTGGCTTCCATCATTCGTTGGGCTTGCGTTCCTTTTCCGGCCCCAGGAGGTCCGAACAGCACGATGTTGAGCATGGTCCAACGTTCTGTATCAAGCATTTGAACGTATCACTTCAAACCCATGCGTTGTAAATATTGTTCGCCATAATGGCCCCATTGTTCCATTGTCCAACCATCCGGCAATCCACCAGGCGGTAAAGGAGGGCCTGCAGGTAGAGCAGGTATTTCCTTCACAGGAGTAGGAGGACGTCCTAATGGAGGCAAGCCAGCAGGCGGTAGACCCTTTGGCGGCAAACCCGCAGGTGGCAATCCTGCTGGCGGCAAACCAGCTGGCGGTGAAGCATGAGGAACAGACGTTGGCGTAATTTGGATATCCATGGATTGGGCAAGGGCCGCAGCGATTTCGTCCTGTGAAACTTCACCCGATGCAAGATCATTGACTGAGTGACTAATGTCAAGCGCCTCATCCCGTCGTGTTCCAAGGTGGTCGGGATTTGTGTGAACGTTCGGCAACACCATTTCAGTTCCTGAATCAGCGATTGTTGCAGATTCCTTCAGACGATAGGCACCGGCGATTAATAATACGAGAATTAGTGCAAGTATTGGATAAGCAATGATTGGAGGCAGATTCAACAAACCGCCTGATGATCTCTGAGCACTGACACTTGTATCTGATGCGAAATTGATTACAACACCCGATTCTGAGGTAAAGATGATGACCAATTGGAAACGACCGTCCTTTGCGTCTTCATCGGGTTGGACTTCGACAACGATTTCAGTGGATTGTCCAACTGGGAGATCACTTATACTCGATGGAGAAACGGTAACTGAACGGTCAGAAATCACAGCCCCATTCGAATCCTGAACTTCAACTCGAATTGTCCCGCTCAAAGGCGTATTTCCTTCATTGACGATTGCAAACGTTTGTTTCGCAGCACCATCCCTAGGAATAAACAGGAGAGGCGCTGCAGTCGTATCGGTAGAAACTACAGCAAATTCACTCTCAGGCACCTCAATGCTTAGTGACAATTCAGTCGTGATGAATCGGCCATCGTTACTCCCATTCACAAACAGCGGTAAATCGAATTCAAAGGAAACATCGGTTTGATTTGGTGGACGAACGGCAAGAACAACATTTGCTGAAGATAAAACATCGATGTACAGAGGAGGATTTGCAAAGTTCACTGTCCATCCATCCGGCATGATTCCAGAATTCCATTCCAAATCCAGAGGTGCATTTCCAGTGTTGGTAACGATGAGATCCACGAATGTGAAGTTCTCTGAGATAGGAGCAGATACTATTCCTTCATTTTCTTGTACAAGTTCAATACCCAGATTATCTGAAACGATGAGAGATGTTCCATTTAGTGTGAAGAATTGAGACGTATGTTCTACGCGAAGGTCATACGTGTTTGAGTTCCCTTCACGAGCAGTTTCAGGAATAAGCAACATGATCTGAATATCCGCAACCTGGCCAGCTGCTAGAGTCAGTGCAAGGTTGGAGGAACTCGATTGTTCAAGATACGTCATTTGGGCCGCCCATGCGGGGTTTCCTCGTTCAAGAGTAACTGTAAAGTCCATCTCAACGTTTCCGTTGTTTGAGATTGTGTGGTTGAAATAAATGACTTCGCCAGTATCGACGGATATTGGTAATGCCAAGGCCCTAGGGCCAACAGCTCCACCCGGACCATACAAATCGGATTGGAAAGCCCGTAATTCTGCAACTGCAACATCGACAACTTCGACATGATTCAACAACGGATCTGTTGGTGAAGTCACAACACAGGTAATTTGATCGAGGAAACCTGCAGCTGGCTGACCGTTTGCGACATTCGGAACGAAAACATTGACATCCATCGATAGATCTTGGAGAATATTAAGTGGTTCAAATTCAAGAGAAGAGGAGTTTGATGAACCGAGCATTATTTGCCACTGTGAAGATGAAGAGCAATTCATTGTGTACTGTGCAAGAGAGTTTCCAGTGTTTCGTACACCAATAGAGAAACTAGCACGCTCACCAGGTTGAGCGGCCACTCCCAGTGTCCCCGAAGGTACGACAAAAACGGAATCTACTTGCTCGATGGTGAATGTCAGTCGTTGCGTATGAGAAACGGTCGGTTGGAACTGATAGCGGGCTGTTACGTCTACTACAAATGTACCGGCTCGGGCGAACCGTTTTGTCGAACCATCCATTGATGCGGATAAGTCTTCCAAATCAAGTAGAACATGGACTGTATCATTCTCCGTACCTTGGCCACTCAATGTAAATGGCCCTGAAGTATTCACAGATTTTGACCATTGATCTTCTGGGCTGTTCAGAATCGAAGGGTAGATGATGTCTGGTTCTTGTACAGAAGAAACTGTTAGACTAACTGATTGATCACCAGTACCCTCGTGAACGATGACGAATGGTAGCGTCAGACCGGTTTCGTTCCGAACATCCATAGCAACATTCGCAGCATCCTCACGGTCTTGAGATGTCTGCGGAATCATGCCATCATCATCGAGAAAGATGACTCGTAATCCCTGTGCAGTGACTTCAATATCTGTCTCCAACACGTTGTTATTTGTGCCAGAAACGCCATCATTCAATTCAGGAACTTGGTTGTTGGTATCGAGAGTCAGTCGAAGCGTATGCGTACCCGTTGAATTGAATTGTGTGAAGAAGGAAATCGAATCCAAATCGCCTCCTTCAAGTGAAGGTCGATTCGACTGATATAGAATTTCACCTTCTGTCAAATCTTCAAGTTGAATGTTGTATGAACCTGATGCAAGGGTACCTTGATTGTGCCAAGCGAGTGATACGGATACAAGATCACCAACCAACGGTGTGAACGAAGACGGAAGTATGCTGTTTCCAAACGTGGTCAGATCTGCTGCAGGAATAAGGGATGCATCGGCTGCAAGAACAATACTAAACCGCTGCGTTCCACCGCCGCGGTGTTCCACCATAACCATCCATTCACCTGATTGTGTGCTCGTTCCTGCTGGAAGACGAATTCTCTCGATATTGTTCAAATTATCAGCTTGGCCTCCAGAAACTGAAACGCCATTAACGAAATTGTTCCCTAGGTAGCTCGTCCCGTCAGGAGCAAGGAGAATCAGATCAAGATTATTCATCAATCTTGGCTGACTTTGGCCTGCATTTGCACTTCCTTCCAAATCACTCCAAACAACGGAAAGATCGATACCCTTCGAGGCGTCCAAATCAAACGAATACAACAACGAGAATCCGGCTCGCAACTCTCTGGAATCATCATGGAAAACATCCAACGCTGTTCCAGCATGCGTAGGATTGAGGCTGTTCTCAAGGTCAATCTGTCCCCAACCTTCGTTGTTGTTCGGAATGTCCGGAGTTCCCAAATCTTCAGCACCGTTGACCAATGTTGCTTTTATCAGGCTCGCTGAAGGTTTGTTGATACCTGCCACTTCTCGGAGATACTCTCGAGCCAATGCAGCAGAACCACCTGCAACAGCAGTAGCCTGGGAGGTACCACTCAGTTCCATGTACATCGAGCGTCCGTTGCTGTGTGTCCCACTTGCACAAACTGTTCCATAGACCGCATTTGCTTCTTCTGCCCGTGCAGAACAGATTCCTTCGCCTGGAGCCACCAAATCAGGCTTAATTCGTCCATCCAAAGTGGGACCTTGTGAGGAGCTAGAAGTTACGCTCCCATTGTTGCTTGAACCAATAGAGAGTACGTTCTTCGCAGTAGCAGGAGCGGTAACCTGAGATGGTCCGCTTGCTCCGTTATCACCAACTGAGAAAACTGGAAGGAGATATCGGTTTGTCGAAACGTACTGATCTGCTGAACGCGAGTCAGCAGTGTAGTATCCAAAATTACCAGTTGAGCCCCAAGCATTGACTGCAATTCGTGCTGTTTTTAATTCCGCATCCGTGAAGAGGTCATACAATGAGCCCTGACGGCCGAAATACGCTGTAGGATCATGTTCGAGCGCATACATCACTAGGTTCGCATTTGGAGCAATACCGGTAGCCGATGCATCAACTGAACCATCGCCAAGTACGGTCATAGCAACATGCGTCCCATGGCCGCTGTTACTGTCGATTGGTGAGGAATCGAGTCCATATTGGGTGTCTATCGCTAACACTCTCCCAATCAGATCAGGATGGTTGTTATCGATTCCAGTGTCCATAACTGCTATTGTTTCCCCAGAGCCATCAAGCCCGAGAGATGAGGATGGTCGAACTGCAACTGCACCTACTACCGTAGCCGCAAGATTGTTGTGTAAAGAGAGCGAATACGTTGATTGAACGAAGAGGACGTACTCATTGGAAGCAAGATGTTTGAGTTGTCCTGAATTTAACCCATGATCGTAGGTAGCCTCACACATATCCATCGAACACCAAACAGAATCAGCACCTCGTTGTAACATCGACTCTGTCAGTTCGGAAATCACAGATGCATCAGCATCTGGAGAGAGAACCACATGTACCATGTGAGAGCCAAGGATTTCATTTGCAGCTCTCATAAAGGGTTCGTAGTTGCCAATCCAGCGAACATCATCGATGTCTGAAATAGCCGACACATGGGTTGCGTCATGGACCCTTACGACATAGACTCCTGGGCTATGGCGTTCAAGGACTTTAACATCAAACGATTGTTGTATTTGGTCGATAATGTGATCGTCGTTGAGATGCAATTGGACCATGTAGAGCGAAGATGAGCTTTCACTACGCCAAGCGGAATGAATTACATCAGTATCAAAAACAAGTGGATCGAAAGAAAAATCTGCAAGATGAATTACGGTTTCGATCTCGTTCAAAGAAATTGCTTGGGTCGATATCGGTTCAATCGACTGCCAATTGGTTTCCACATTATCGAAAACAATTCGTGCTTCAGTAGGCGAAGGTGTGGATGAAACCATCGGCAATGCCAAAGAAAACAGGAAAGTAAACAGCAGGAAAAAGCACCTGCGGCTTTGTTGCATGAGCATGCGACTGCAGTTGGGTTTTTGAGGATGCGCATATCTTGACTATAATCCATTGTAAGAAGAAATTGCATCATCGGTCTTTTGAACCGATTTCTTCCAATCTTCTTCAAGTCCCATTAATGCACGTATTGCGTCGACATTTTCTGGAATGACATCTGATTCTTGATGAATTGCTTGGAAATAATAGAGGGTATTTCCGTCCAATTTTACTCCATCTTCCCAAACAAAAATTTCGTGCAAATCACCCCATTTTCGCCCTATATCTCTCGAAAATTCCATGACCTCGGCGGTTGTTGTGATTCCAGTCTCCCCTCCATTCATAATCAGTACTCGGGGTTGTTGACCCCATAACTCGAGTACGGATTCAGTTGTCATTCCATGGCCCTCAGGGAGAGTCGCCACGATGGCGTGTACGTGCATGATTGTCGTTGGAACAGCAACTGCAAGCGAATTGATTTGAATTTCAGGACGGATTGTCATGACATCCGGACCATGATGACTTGGAACTTTTAGAACCGGTTTAATCGCATTGATTGGCCCTTTACTCGAATCACCTGGATCGGCAGCTCTACGAATCATCGTACATTCAACAGAGAGTGAACCACATGCATGAAGGAGCGGTACAAGCGTGCGAGAAAGACCGGTTGTATTGCAAGAAACAACACGCGTACCTTCAGCGTTTAAGTTCTCTTTGTGATTCCCGCTTGAAGTGTATGAAAGCCCCGTCATGGCGTGTTTTTCTCCGCCCTGAAAAATCCATTTAATTCCAGATTTTTGGTAGATTTCCTTGTTTTGAGCACCAACTTTCCCTGGAGAACAATCAACAACTACATCAGCCACTGAAAGAAGATCGGATAAACCGCCTTTGCAATCGTAACCAGCGGGCGCAAATGCTGCTATTTTTTCATCCGAGTCGTACGTACAATACAACGGATAGCCTTTCCTTACGGCAAGGTCGCATCCAAATGAAGGGCGTGTTTTGGTAACACCAACAATCTCCATATCGTCCTGTGCGTCAATCGCATCAGCAACACGCTTTCCAATTGTTCCGTATCCATTGATTGCGACCTTAACGACCATACTGCTCAACTCGTGGCCATGGCTGAACATCCATAAACAGTTCGTGAAGAAACAGTCGTTTCCGAATTCGCGTTTTTGCGAGGATGCAATAAGAGAGTATTTGACCAGCCTAGGACACCGTTGAATCATGGCGGAGTCAAAGGGCGTTTACGAGCGCTCAATGAGCATCAACGCGAAATTCCTCCCTCGTCTAAAAGCAGCTGTAGAACAAAACGCATTACTCCGAATCGGATGGACGGGATCTGGAGAGAAAGTGCCAAAGAATGGTGAGGTAGGACTTTGTCCTGCGATGCCAGAAGGCGCCAGAATACGGGCCCTTGGCAAACTTGGATCCTGGACCAGTTCCTTTGGAAACGGCGGCACATTTGCTATTGAAGGTCAAGCAGGTGCATTTTTTGGAGCCTACAATAATGGCAGCCGACTCTCTGCAACAGAGTTCATTGGGCGGTGCGCCGGATTTATGATGCAAGAAGGACTTCTTTCTGGAGATGATGGAGCAGGAGACGATCTTGGAATGTTCATGAACGATGGATGCATATTCGTCCGTGGAGATGTAGGCAAGCGTATTGGAAATGGGATGACAGGTGGAATGATTGTTGTAAAGGGTAACGTCGAAGAAAATGCCGGTTGTGGCATGAAAGGCGGTATGATTGTCATTGAAGGACGTTGTCCAACACCTCCTAACGGAACGATACTACGTCCACTCACCAAAACTGAATTGAAGAAAGTCAACACAATGCTTGACGATTTTGGCGTCACACTTGGCGAGGATGCATTTTGTCTCGAATCATCGAATGCTGTCGAGTACCACATCGACGGTTCAACCGTCTCTTCTGGCGATTTATCCAGCATCGCTATTACGCCGATGGATGAAACCCCGTTAAACGACAATCATGAAGTCGATACAGCTGCACTTATCATGGGAACAGATGAAGAGGCGCTCCCCATTCTTTTGCCAATTCCAATTCTTCCACATGTTCCAGATGGCAACTTATTGCTTGGTGAAGCAAATTCATCTGGTCGATTGTCAAGAATTCAAGCACAGCCCTTCTTGGTCGAGAAAAATCCGCGTCCAATCGACCTCCTCCAGCTCAATGTGAGTAGCTTGTGCATGCTTTCTGAATACGCCAATATTGTTGCTGGAGCATGCATCGACCTGGATAGCCTCCCATCTCTCAATGATGAGGAACTTGAGGGTTTTCTCGTAGTTTTACGTACACTGATCAAAGAGGATTCACCAATCCTTGCCTGCCAAGGTATTTCTCGGATTCAGAGTCTTCACAACCGCTCTGTGTATCATCATCTTCAAGTTGCAGTTTCACGAATCGAAGACGGAACTGGTGTCCCCGAAGCGGCAACATTACCAATCATTGGGCGGTCTGTAAAGAACAACCTCGAAAATTCTCAAACAATAGCTGCACTTGAATTTGGTTTTACCTGTGATGCTCATGACATCATTATTGCTCGATGTGCTGGTGCACAATTTGTCATCACTCAACCCCCTGTTCTTGAACGAGAGGATATGGAATTTTGGCTCCAAGGAATTGGTATCGATATGGAACAAACACTTCGTAACTTAGGACTTGAATCAATCGACCAAGTTAAACGAGCACATTTACGAGCACTTGATTACAACACTGCTGCAATTAGCGGTTTGCGTATGGTTGGATACGAACGTCCACTTCCGCATTGGTTTGCAAGATGAGGTGAAGAGATGCCCACAATTTCGGTGAATCAGAAACTTCTTGCTTCGCTGCTTTCAAAGCACGGTTGTTCACATGACATAGCAGATGTCGATCATCGTCTTCCGTTACTAGGGACAGACATTGACCGATGCGATGACGAAGTTTTGGATATCGAAATTTTTCCTAATCGACCAGATTTACTTAGTGCAGAAACTCTGAGTCTAGCGATGCGTGGATTCCTTCATAATCAAGCAACGTTAACTTCTGAATCGCTAGATTCGAGCGGAATTTCCTTGACGGTTGAACCTGAACTCGCATCGATTCGTCCAGTCATTTTAGGTGCAGTAGTTCGAGGACTGAGTATGGATGATGAAAACGAAATGAATGAATTCATCAAACAATTGATGGATCATCAAGAGAAATTACACTTCGCTCTCGGAAGAGGTCGCAGACGGGCAAGCATAGGCGTCCACGATCTTTCTACACTCCATCCTCCATTTGTTGTAAAAGCAGTAGAGCGAAGCCATTCATTCACTCCTTTGGCAATGACTGAACCCATG
>JAYXXD010000042.1:0-12413 GCA_036019775.1 Thermoplasmatota archaeon | reverse complement strand
CCTGGCGACGGTTTTTGGCTCGGCACGTCCACCACTCAGTTAAGCGTTTTAAGGCTTGAATTGGACGATTTGAGAACACCATACAATCAGTAAGAAGCCACCAAGGTAGGTGTTGAACGACACTAATTCAGAAACAAACCATACTCCGATGTAAGAAATTGATATCGCCAAGGCGAGCATTGTGATGAACAGTGGAGCTTTTTGCAATCGTGGGTCAATGAATGAATAGCAATAGTAACCACCGCCAAATGCTGCGAATGGAAACGCAAAGAGAGCGTAAGCTAGGCCGATAAGTATTCCAAACAACATGTACACAAATTCAAGTTGAGGTGAAGTGAGAAGGATGTTGACAACGAGGAAAATCGTGCAGAAATTGTGCATCATTTGATTATGAAACCAAAATTGACGTTTGTGATGTTCCTCATCGATATGGTTTCTAGGTAAGATGACATAACGAACCACTGTGGAGGTAAGGAAGGAAGCCCCTAAAGCAGTAACAAAAATACCTCCAAGACTCTGTAACAACCACGTTGGAAGGCTTGTTTCGAATAGAATGAGGATAGAGGCTAGAGTTGCAAATGAGAAGTAGAGGACATTGAGAATCAAGGTCCAACTGCTAAAGGTAACAAATTTTTTGATTCGGAGTGGGTGAATGAGAATGTCTGCTTTTTGTTCATGCGATCGTACAATCATATGACCTGTCTTCATGCGAAACATGTAGACAATCGCACTTAGTCCAAATGTCAAACAGATAACATGCCAAAGGAGCATCAGCATCTTTGAAGGTCCGATGGTCAGTGATTCTCCAGTATCAACGAGAAGTGAGGGGACATCCCAAACAAAGAGAAGCAGGACAGAAATGGAACTAAATGCGAAAAGGACTGCTAAACTCCGAGAAACGTCATCATCAGGATGGTATTGGCTGAACGAATCCATTTTCATCCAACCATCATTGCTCTATTCGGATTCAGTCTACTCTATCTCGTTTTGAGTACCAAACAATGAATTCATCCACTTTGGAGACCACCAGTTCCACTTACCCATGAGACGCATTGTTGAGGGAACGACGAGAGCCCGAACAATGGTAGCATCGAGGAAGATAGCCAAGGCCAAACCAAGACCAATTTGTTTGAGGATGACGACAGATGAGAGTCCGAATGCCATGAACACGACGACCATGATCGCTGCAGCACCTGTAATGAGACGTCCAGTCTTTTGCAATCCATTTGCAACAGCTTGTGTGTTATCTCCGGTGACTTCCCACTCTTCATGAATTCGAGAGAGCATGAGGACTTCATAGTCCATGGACAATCCAAAGACGATACAGAAGATGATTACAGGATTGGTTGTTTCGATTGGTTGTGCAGTAAAATTGAGCAGGCTTTCTCCATAGCCCCACTGGAATACAAAGACAAGCATACCGAATGTGGCAGATATCGATAGAATGTTCATGATGATGGCCTTGATTGGGATGATGACACTACGTACCTGAATGAAGATGAGAATGACTGTCGAGATGAAGATGAATGCCAATGCAATTGGAAGATTTTCTACGATTGCATCCTGAACATCTAGCGAGTAAGCAGCAAAGCCAGCAACGAGCAATTGACCATTATCACCAATGGAAAGATCACTTAGGAATTCATCTCTATCTTCTCGAACATCAGCAACGAAGCCACGTCCGTCCTCGCCAGTAATTGGGCCATTTAGAGAGAAAATGATGTAGGTCACACCATCAGAGAGGAATTGATCTCTGAGATATTCACGCGTCGCGATTTGATCTTCTGTGAGAGATTCATTCGGTGCATTCCAGTAAGCTACGACCGATGATTCGTCCATACTTGCATCGGGCAAGGCAAAACCGAATGCAGTGATGACTCTATCATCCTCTATTTGTTCTATCATCCATTTGTGCGTCGCTCTGAGATTTTCTTCTGCAAGTGGTTCCTCGCCATCAAAATCCAGAACAACCATGGCAACATTCACTGCACCCTCGGGCCATTTCTCATCCATATGTTCGAATCCGATTCGAGTTTCATCATCCGGAGGTAGAGCATCTCGAGATGCAATCGAAAAGTCAGCATAGAGGAACGGTAAACCAGCACCGAGAAGAATGACCAGTGTTGGAATCAAAACAGCCCAAGGCTTGTCCATGACCGTGGTTGCAATTTTCGCCCAGATACCGGTTCCATCATCATTTTCAGTACTAAATGAGTAAGGAATTTTACCCAAGAAGACTCGATGTCCTAAGATTGCCATCAGTGCGGGAAGAACGACAACCGAGAAGATCATGGCAACAGAAACTGCAAGCGTTCCACCAATTCCAAGACTTGGCAATCCAGTATTCTCAAAGAACAACATTCCCATTAGGCCGATTGCAACAGTGACCCCACTGAAAAACACAGCTTTTCCTGCAGTAGCCACAGTCATTGCTGTTGATGTTCGAATATCTCGGCCACGATTCAATTCCTCTCGGAACCGATTCACAAGGAACAGCGAATAATCTACTGAAACCCCAATCCCGATGAGCGTAATGATGTTGATTGCGTACTGAGTTACATCCATCGTATTTGACAGCCAAATGGTTATTCCCATTGCAGAAAGGACGGTAAGAACTGCGACACCAAACGGCAACAGTGCTGAAATGATGGTTCCGAAAACAATGCCCAATATAATGACAGTTAATGGACCGGAAATCAATTCAGCCTTGATTAAATCTTCTTGTATTCTGGAATCAAACGTGACATCGATGGCAATTTCACCGGTCCTCCATGCTTCAAAATCATCGCTTATTTCGATGGTCTCTTTGTTGTCAGCAAACAACTGTTTGGCTTCTTTTCGATCTTGGTTGATCGTCACTCTGTTTTTTGCCCAAAACCCGTCCTGGCCCTGGTAAACGTATTCATCCCGCTCATCACCAGCGATATTCCAAGAATATTCAATAGTAACATCACTCATTTTTGCGAAATCTGAAAGAGCATCCACAACGGCTGCCCTCCATTCTTGAGATGAGTCATCCAATGAATCATGATGTACGAGATAGATAAAACTCTGAGCACCTTCGTCTTCAGCAATAAATGCACTATCCCGAAGTTGAGCAGCTTCGATGGATTCAAGATCACCTTCGCCCCATGACTCGGCCCAATCTGCACCAAGCCCAATTAATGAAGCCATACCAAGACAGGCAACGAGGCCAACCGCTAGGACCATCTTGCGACGATCGTACGTCAGTTCGCCTAGTTTGTAGAATAGACGATCTTCTAAGAGCTTTGGATCCGTTACAGATTCCATGTTTTCTGCGAAGGAAATCAGTTTATCAATTCATGTATTGGAAGTGTTTTACTTTCCGCCTGTAGCTCGACTTGTCGGCCCGGGAAGAGGAAGTGACTCAGCACGGTTTTCGACCTTCTTGATGATGAAATGCTCTTCCCCATCGTTACCTGTTGGTTCCGTCAAGGGATCAACCTCCAATCCAAAGTCGAGCAAGGAAGTCTGGTCTTGTGGCAAGCCCATCTCATCATTCTCATCAAACAACTGAGCATCGACAGCGTGGGCATAAGCCAGCTCATCAAGTGCCTCGACAGCAATGAACATTTGGCGTGGAAGTCCTCCGCTCAGTGGAACAACATGAACCATTTCAGGCGGCAAACGTCCGTCGAAATTAGAGTAATATGCCATCGATTCATCCTGCATGACGAAGTCAATCTGGTACCACCGGTCATCGTTCTGCTTCGGACGTAATCGAATGTGGACCATCAGTCCAACTTCTTCAGCATCATCGACAATACCGGCTTGTTCAATCATGGACTCAAAAACAGGACCGAGGAAAGTTTTTCCATCATTTTGCAACTCCTTTGCGTGGCGACCGTACGTGTACAGAATACGGTTCTCTGCAAAGTCTTGGCGGCAAACAATAACAGTGGTATCGGCGTCTTCTCTCATGCAAATGTACAGGGATGTCGAGAGTACTTAATCATAGTCAGATTGTGAGAATACACTCACTTAATACAAGCGTTCTTCAATGGAATCTTTCAGCACCTGTTATGGAACAAGCAATTCTTGGAGGCGGTTGTTTTTGGTGTGTTGAAGGTGCTTACAAACGAATCAAAGGCATTCATTCGGCTCTACCTGGTTATGCAGGTGGTGACAGACCTAACCCCACCTACGAAGCAGTGTGCAGTGGAACTACCGGTCATGCCGAGATTGTCATCATCGACTATGACCCCGAAATCATTTCATTCGAAACGATTCTCGAGGTGTTCTTCACAGTTCACGACCCAACCCAACTCAATCGTCAAGGCAATGATGTTGGAACACAATACAGAAGTTGCATTATGCCGACAAATAAGGAACAAAAAGAAACTGCCATGACGGCGATCGAGTCATTTGCTCCAATGTTCGACAAACCGATTGTAACGACCATCGAGGAAGCCAAGCACTTGACCGTTGCTGAAGCCTATCATCATGATTATTATGCTCGAAATCCAACTCAAGGCTACTGTGCCATGGTCGTTGGACCGAAACTTGCCAAAGTTCGCAAAAAATTAGCACACCTGTATCAGTAAACAACAGATGACGCCTACGCGAAGTTGAAAGAGTGATTTCTTGTCGTCGAATCATGGTCAATGGAATCTTTCAACCACCTACGCCACACAACGAGCCTGTCAAAGGCTACGTTCGCGGATCACCTGAACGAACTGAACTCGAGGCAGAACTCAATCGACAAATGGCAGAAATCATAGAGATTCCTTGTATTATCAACGGCGAAGAAGTATGGACAAACGATATCGTGGAACAAGTCATGCCACACAATCATGGTCACGTCCTAGCTCGCGTTCACCTTGCTGGTGAAAAAGAAGTCAATGACGCTATTCAAGCATCACTTGATGCACACAAAGCATGGTCGACAATGCCTTGGGAAGCACGTGGAGCGATTTTCCTGAAAGCAGCGACCATGCTTGCTGGAAGTCGTCGTCAAGAAATCAATGCTTCAACTATGTTGAATCAATCCAAAACGTGCCATCAAGCAGAAATTGATTCCGCATGTGAACTTATCGATTTTTGGCGATTCAACGTCGATTACGCTCGACAAATCTACGAAGATCTTCAACCGCCCATTTCTCCTGAAGGCGTTTGGAACCAAAGCGAAATCAGACCACTGGAAGGTTTTGTCTTTTCCGTAACACCATTCAATTTTACAAGTATTGCAGGAAATCTTCCATCCTGTGCAGCCATCATGGGGAACACAGGAGTGTGGAAACCAAGTCGAAATTCGTATGTTTCGAATTATAGAATCATGAAACTCATGATGGATGCTGGCCTTCCTGCTGGTGTCATCAATTTTATTCCAGGGCGTGCCTCTGTTGTAGGCGATATCTGCATGTCACATCCTGATTTGGCCGGCATACACTTTACAGGGTCAACAGCAGTTTTCCGCAAATTGTGGAGAGACATTGCCAACAATTTGGAAAACCTCCGAAGCTACCCAAGAATCGTTGGTGAAACCGGTGGAAAAGACTTCATCGTTGCTCATCCAAATTGTGATGAAGAAGCACTGATTGTGGCATTGTTACGAGGCGCATTTGAATTCCAAGGTCAGAAGTGTTCTGCTGCCAGCAGGGCTTACATCCCGCAATCAGTTTGGAATCGAATCCAAGCAAAGTATGTTGAAGAAGTCGGAAAGATCACAATGGGTGACGTCGCTGATTTCAGGAACTTCATCGGTGCAGTTATCGATAAGAAATCCTTTGACAACATCACTGGTTACATCGACCGTGCACATGCGGATGCAGGTTGTACAATCGTCACCGGTGGAAGCTATGATGGCTCGATTGGATACTTTGTTGAACCAACAACGATCGTTTGCTCAGACCCAATGTATGAATCCATGCAAGAGGAAATCTTTGGACCTGTGCTCTCCATCCACATTTACGAGGATGACAAGTTCGAAGAGATTCTCGGCATCTGTGATTCAACTTCGGAATACGCACTTACAGGCTCAATTTTTGCAACCAACCGCGAGGACATTGAGAAGGCAAAGGATTCTCTTCGCTTCAGCGCTGGCAACTTTTACATCAACGACAAACCAACTGGTGCTGTCGTTGGCCAGCAACCGTTTGGTGGAGCCCGAGGTAGCGGTACCAACGACAAGGCAGGAAGTCCTCTCAATTTGCTTCGATGGGTGTCTCCTCGTTCGATTAAGGAAACATTCACACCTCCAAGAAACTGGGGTTATGGTTTCCTTGAATGATGGGGCCACCTTCCCTTCGATTCGAGTGCGTTCTGTACTTTAGGTGTCAACAATTCGCCACGTCGATTCTTAGCAAGAATGGAGAGGAGATACCAACCAATGGAAAGTATTGGTGTAGCAATGAGCAATGTCAGTGAAAACCAAACAACAAGGTTACCATCGGTTGCAAACCATGACCAAATGCCTGTTGCGAGCATCGTAATGATCAGAAAGATTCGTGATGCTTCACTAGGCGTTGACATACCTCTGTGATCGATTCGAGGAGCGAATAATTTGTTGACTAGGCTCATGGATTGTCTAATATCATTCCCTTCTTGAAGGACTGTTTCATCGTTACCGAACACTTAATGCATTCAACCCAGAGGGACAACCCCGCAATGATGAGTGCTCGAAGCCGACTGCTGTTTCCGTGAAGACTGATGGGCGAACTGAGCGGGACTCTTCCTAATTGTTCATGTAGGACCCCATCGGTTGTGAATTCATGCAGGGGTCGATTGCATCATCAACCTCGCACCTGCAATCCCAGTCACGTTGGAGCAGTGTAGGTAGAATGTTGGGGATTGTCATCCTTTTGTGGATACTCGCTCAATTTGTTGTTCTCATTGCTGCTGGGTTTCTTGATGGTGATTTGGATGGCGATTTTGGGCCAATTGACGGTTCGTTAATTATTGCAGGATCTCTTTGTTCTGCTCCTTTGGTGATTTTCCTTTTGTTCATACGTCGACCAAAACTCGAACATCTAATCATCGCGGAGCCTGATTTGAAAGGCCAACACGTTCATTCGCTTCCAAACTCAAAAATCCTGCAAACGCCCATACCAACTCAGATTCGACAATTCATCGTACGCTCGCGCCATCCATTGCGCGTACCCATCGCTAAGCACTTGTGGATGTTGTTCCTTGGAGGTGTTCTCGTTTCATCCATCGCATTTGCACCACTCATGATCGACTCCAGTAACATTGGATTCATTCTCTTGGCATTATTCGTGGCTATTCCTGCTTGGTTGGTCGGTTTCTCAACACCTGTCTTCGCATGGTGGAGTTTTTCATCATCACGATTTCATCTTTCAACAACACGCCAGCAAGGTGAAGCAATGCTCATTGCAGGTATGCTCTCAACGTTTCCTGCCATTATCATCAACTCGTTCATCACCCCCGGCGCTGTTCTCTTTCTTACAGGTGGACAAGCCTCTGCAACACTGTTGGAGAACATCACAGTGATTGTATCTGCTCCTGTTGGTGAAGAAATCTGCAAAGCTCTGGCCGTCTTTGCTCTAGCAGGCTTGATCGATTCCAAGAAGCGAGGATTCCAAGTCGGATTTACAGTCGGTCTGGGTTTTGCTTTGCTTGAGAATCTTCAATACATTTTGTTCAGTCTTTTCGCCGGTGAAGTCATGGCATTTTCATACGGACTTACATCCGTAGTTCGAGGCATTGGGTCGATTCCTGGGCATGCCATGTGGACTGCTTGCAGTGGTTATGCAATCGGGAGCATACTTGAGCAACGAAAACAGTCTTCCTTGATTCCAGACATCAAAGAGCTGAACCTCGTTAACCCACTCGAAACCGATATAAGTCAAACATCCAACAGTTTCAGTCATTTAACAAAAGATTCAATGTTCTCGAAATCATCAGATTTGGAACTTCCAACCTCTTTACCTGTTATGCTCAGTATTGCAATTTTTGGCCATGCATTTTGGAATGGAAGTTCAGTATTGATGGCATACATCTCTCAACGTCTCGACCCTGTGCTCGGGCTGATTGTAGAACTAATGTGGATCGTCGTGCTTATTGCACTCCTGTGGACCGTTGGTCGTTTTGTCATCGCTGCAGCGATGGAAGAAACGATTTGACTTCAAAACCCATCTTTCGCAAGCAAGGGTTGCGCAAAGAACAAAACCAATCACTTTGGCAGGATGATGAGGGCTTGTGATGGATTTTACCTCGGGTGGTTTTGTTTCTGGAAACATTATCATCACGACATTGCTTATTATTGCCCTTGTTTCTGCTTCATTAAGGGCCCGTATTCTGGACAAAAATGGAGTCATTGCTGCTGCTTTGCTTGGTTTTTTTGTTGGTAGTTTAGGCCATTGGACATGGCTTCTCTTGCTCCTTTGTTTCTTGTTGAGTAGCCATGTTGCAACCAAATGGAGATTCGAAGAAAAGACGGCACGAGGTCTCAATGAATCATCGGATGGTCATCGTGGATGGATAAACGTTGCAGCCAACGGAGGTATGCCTGCTCTCGTCGCTCTCCTTGCCTTTGTCCTCGAGGATTGGGAACACGGGTTGTGGATGTTTGCAGCAGCGGTTGCAGTTGCGACATCCGACACATGGGCAAGCGAAATTGGTTGCCTTGACAACCGCGTTCGAATGATTACAACGTTCAAACCTTGTGAAGCTGGAGTGAACGGCGGGTTTTCGCCAAATGGTCAACTTGCTGCTGCCGTAGGAGGAATTCTCATCGGAATCAGCGCCCTCATTGCGAGCCTTGTTATGTTTTCATTGGAAATAGGCGAGAGCATACAACTCGCAGGAGTTGTTGCAGGACTGGGATTCATTGGTTGCCAGATCGATAGTTTGCTTGGTGCAGTTCTCGAAAACAGAGGATTTCTGACGAAGGGTTCAGTGAATGCACTATCAATTATTGCTGGTGTTGGATTGATGTGGCTCTATTTGGGCTCACCGATGTAAATCGCCGCCGAGTTCATGAACTGGTTCACACTCAGCGTGACATGCGCCATCGCCACGTCATAGCCGTGTTGCTGATGGCGTTGTTCTTCACAGGGATAGGGCTCTCATCCGTGCAAGGTATCGATAACGTCTCCTACGCAGCAGGATATGTTGAATGGGAGATGGATTTTGAGCAACGTCTCTATGTTGAAGGAGAGGATGCTGAGACCTCCGTTTTGCAGCGAGAGCGCCCCGATGCGACGCTTGCGTTTGCAGATGTCGCCCCAAACACTGGGCTTGTGCCTATTTTTTCCTTAACTTCTGAGCCTCTTGTCAACTCAATGGTTGGAACCATCAATATGACAGCATATTTCAGCGCTTATCTTGTTCCGCAAGCTGGTTTTGCCCAACCCACACAGTGCGTGAATCCATCGTATCCTCTCACACCCGGCGAGGATTCGACGACATTGCTGATGACTGTGAGCATCTCTGGAAATCAAGTCTATGAGTCAACTGT
This sequence comes from Thermoplasmatota archaeon, assembly GCA_036019775.1. Classification (GTDB taxonomy): domain Archaea; phylum Thermoplasmatota; class Poseidoniia; order Poseidoniales; family Poseidoniaceae; genus MGIIa-L2. Next base: position 2,974 of record JAYXXD010000042.1, on the reverse strand, counting down.
AACGCACACGCTCGATACGATTGCATCAAATGACCCACAGAATTTTTCAGGCGATATTGTCATGATGGATATTGATCTATCAACAGGTGACACATTTTCGATTTCCTTGAGTGCAGAACATCTCTGCGAGGGAACTCTTGCTCGAGTACAATGGGGAGGATTCGAAACGAATGCTGGTGGAATTATCATGACTGGTAAGGTCTACGAGCCATCAGCAAACATCCGAGTCGATTCATCTCGAAGAGCACATATTGAGTTCCTACCAATCCTTCCTTGGGGAATTGACGACGTTCTGTTTGATGGTGATGGAGAACCGGCCGTTTCGTGGGTCTTGCGCGGTCCTCTCGATAATGACGAGAAAACAAACAGAGATCGCGATATGGTCATGGAAAGTTCGGTTGGACGTGTTCGGATGGAGCGTAGTCTAGGGAACAATGAAACTGCTTGGACTTGGACAGGAGTAGAAGTTTTACAACAGGGCACTTCAAATCTCGAAGTTTGTGTGAAAACGACGAGTGGGAATCCAAATGCTGATTGCCATGCTTTTGGAATCATTCGTTTTGAAGTTGAACCCGAATCCGATGGTTTTGCCAGTGCAGGACTCTGGCTAACGCTATCGACCATAGCATGCTTTGTTGGGTTTGCATTCAAGGGTTTCAATGCCGATGAACCGCTTCCTCTACCAATCATCATTTCATTGGTGGTAATGATGATGATGATGCTCCCTCTCGGATTCGCACAATCAAATCTTAACACGGATGCGCAACTCAATGACAATGCTTTGCTGGTCGATGCAGAGTTGAAATCGAGTGGTGCTGAATTTACAACGCTTTCAGATTTGAGAGGTGATGCGAAGGTTCTCGCCATTGGAGCGATATCGCCTGGATCCGAGTCAGCTCAAGATCAAGCGAACGAACTTGATTTGTTACTTGGGCAACGCGATGATGTTGCAGTGGTGCAAATTGTCATCGGTGAAGATTCAATGATGAGCGATGTTGATGCATACCGAAACTCCATCAACAGCAGTTGGCCAATCGTTTTGGATTACAACCAAGAATTTGTTGCGACCTCTCCGACAGGTAACGCAGATTCACTCATTCTTGTTGACAAGAGTATGCATGTTACGTGGAGCCAATCTCCGACGGGAGGTGCCAAAGCCATGAACGATGCTATCGAAGGAATTGATGGAGGAGGGCCAACCAGCCTTGGAACATACTTCTCAGTTCTCTTCCCGACAGGATTGTTTCTTCTCTTCCTCGCACTGCCTCGATACGGCTGGACAAAACCAGAGGAGCCACTCCCACCTGGCACACTCTGGGCCAGTATCGTCTTGGCAGGAGGATTGGGTGCACTCTTGGTTCATCTCCCCGTCCTACTATTCAGCGTACTTCCACTCAGCACAACCCTTTCACATATCGTTTCGACAATGATGTTCCTTTGGTTTGTCTTTATGTGTACAATGACACTGAAAAGAGGAGCGCCGTTTGAAGCAGACCTGTTAGGATCGTTCATTCATGGACGAACGAACGAATCCTTCCAATCATGGCGACCAAAGGAAGACATGCAACGCGATGTCTTCCTCGGTATCTTCATTGGATGGTTGTCCTGGCTGGCCGATCCAGGACTAATTGCCCAAGGTGTCGGTGCTGCGATGCTTAACGGAGGCATGGGTATTCTTTTCGCTCTTCTTCTCCTCATTGCAAATCTACTCATCGCCGGTATTGCAATTCTTGTCCTCCGATTTATTGCTTCATGGGGAGGACCATTCTCCAAAATCTTCGGCCGTGTTGGGTCAGAAACATTTGCCCGATTCATGGGGCTTGTTCTCATACCAATCAGCCTCTGGACGGCCGTTAACGGAGTCCTGACCTTACTGTCCATCGGTGTATTTTAGAGAATCCTTCATGAGGGTTGATGGAATTTTCACAGGATATGTATCCGTATCAACCCACATGGTCGAACACACGAATCAATTTGCTGCAACGCTGTCCGAGGGCTTTTGTCTTACGATATGGTTTGGCTAAACTTTCCGAAAATCATCCTCAAGGACAATTGCTTTCAGAGGCATTTGCAATACAAACTCCTTGGATTCTCATGCATCAAATTGTACGTCAGGTTGTGCTTGATTATGTTGAAGATTATGCAAATGGAACCGTTTGGTCACACGAATTGATTCGAATTCGATTCACAAAGGACTACGCACAAGCAATTCTACATCGCAACCAACGAATTGAACAATTTCAGCAGTACGGCCTAGAGCAAACTCTCTTCCAAAAAACTCAACCTGAAGACCATCTTATTGAGATGGGAGTTGATTCATGTCTCAATTTAGTTCAAAATCAAAATCTTGTCTCCTTACTCAAATCTGGTTCTATTGAACGATTACAGCCAACAAACTCAATTGTAAAGCAAAATATTCGGGTGTATTGCTCTCCCGACCTCATTCATCATAGCCCTGATGGAACGAGTGTGATCAAGCTGCATCTTTACGGAAAAATCTCAAGTTTCGAGAATGTGTTCCAAGCATCATTACTTCAGGAATACGGTGACCGAAATTCAATCGTGATTCAATTTTCTCTCTCCCGACGAAAGTGGTTCGTGCATAAATTCAAACCCAACTCAATGCAACGAAAACAAGCACTGAATATTATTTCTGAGGACGTAAAACAGATGGAGAACGCTTTCTGGAGTGTAAGAAAAAACAACGATTTGACAAAAGTCCCTCTAGCAGATACCTACCGCTCATGTACGAGTTGTAATGTTCGATTCATCTGTCCATCAAGACACGGCTATGAACAAGCAAAGGCTGAACAAAGATCTTTGATGTGTCAATAACGGGATTTCCTGCGCTGCATTCATATACTGTCGATACCATATGAATATACTACCTGTGGGGTTTCCTATGCTCTAGCATCCTCTAATCTGCGCTTGAAGAAGAGTGTTTGGCGGAATCGCTGAACATTACAAAAGCAAA
>JAYXXD010000041.1:0-12528 GCA_036019775.1 Thermoplasmatota archaeon | reverse complement strand
AGTGAACTGAGAGAAATGGTAGCAGAAAAGGAGGGGAACTGATTGGCAAAGCGAACCCAGAAAGCAAAGGCTACAGCACGATTTGGTGCACGATATGGTGTCAGTGTTCGACGAAATGCAGGGAGTGCACTCGCCAAGAAGAATGCGAAATACACATGCCCTGTTTGTCATTACCGCAAGGTTACCCGTCAATCCGTTGGCATCTGGTCCTGTGGCAAGTGTGGCCACACATTCGCTGGAGGTGCATGGGAACCTTTCACTCGAGCAAGTGATGCAAATTCCCGAATTCTTCGACGATCTGTTGAAGGTGCAACAACCGCAGACATGGCATTCATCGCACAGCAAGCCGCCCTCGATTATGAGCGAAAGGCTGCTGAAGAACCTTCTGAAGAAGAGTGAGCATTATGGCGGTAACGCCCTATTCACTTGTATGTACTATTTCACGAGCGAATGCTCATGACATACGAGCAATGCAAGATTCTCTCATATCCGAAACAGAGAGTACGTCAATTGATGACTATTCGTTTTCATTTCGGTTGGACGAAGCCAATGCGAAGGATTTGCGTGCAATGTGGAATACCAGAATACGTGGATTAATTGCTGCGGATGAAATCTTACAGGCGATTGAATCCGCAGGTTCTTCAACCAAAGACAACTCGACAGATTCATGAGCACCGTCGAACAATTGCAAGTCGTTGTATCTGAGGTTCAGAATGCACGCCATCAAGTGGCAACCGTTCGAGCACAATTGCAAGAATTGGAAACAACCATTACTGCAGTAAAGAAACATCCCGAAGGAATGGCGCTTCATCGGCAACTTGGTGGCGTTCTGGTCGAAGTTGACAACAAAGACGAGTTGATCGAAGAACTGAAAACCACGCATTCAACACTATCTGAACACGCTGAGAGGCTCTCAGAGCATGAAGCAAAACTTGTCGCAGCCTATGAGGAACTCAAGAAATCGCTTGAGGGAGAAGCTTGAATTCACATCATGAAGACATTGCGAACATGAAGCAATGGCTCGATTCCGCCATTGAACGTGGAGCAGTTCCAGTGGTTGCTGGTCAGAATGGTGACATGGATACGATTGGTTCAGCAATTGCCTTGGCTTCGATTCATCCCTCACTCCTTGCATGTGGATTGCACCTCGGTCGTGTTGCAAAGCGTCTGGTTGAAGAGATGCAAGCACCTTTTCGTAAAATCACTGCACATGGAACAACTTTTCCTGAGAAACTTGGAGGAATTATTGTGGTTGATGCTGCGGCTCCAGACCAAGTAGGTATTGACTTACCCGACGTCCCACGGTTGATTCTTGACCATCATGCCACCAATGGTTGGACACTTCATGATGGCGATCATATGATGCAGTGGGATGCTCATGCTACAACTGAAATGGTTGCAAAGTTCATGTTTGAACATGAAAAAGATGCATTGACTGAACCTGTTCGAAAAATGCTTCTCGCAGGAATGATAACGGATACTGGCCGATTTCGACATGCGAACACATCATCATTTGAAGTGACGGCAAAACTCCTTGAAGGAACCTCAATCGACTACGCTCAATTTTGCGAATACATTGAACGAGAAGAGACTTCACCATCTGAACGTGGCAGTCTACTTCGAGGTCTCGGAAGAACAAAACATCATGATGCTGGTGAATGGAGTTTAGTCACCACCTTTTCAGGAACGCTCGAAGGACGTCTCGCTTCGATGCTTCTAGGAACTGGGTGCGATGTATCCTTGGTTTCACGTCATCGTGATGGTGTGACACGACTCACAGCGAGAGCAACACGGAAGGCTACATTACGTGGCGTCCAATTAGGAACAATCATGGAGACGATAGCTACGCAACATGGCGGTGATGGAGGCGGACATGATGGCGCTGCAGGATGGACAGGACATGTCGATCGTATACGCGCAGAATCTGCATTTATCGCACAACTTACGCTCCAAGAAAAGGTGAAACAATGAGACCTAAAGCACCAGGATTGTACATTTCAAAATGGAGAGAAGATGGGCCAGTATCCATCCAAACTGCTCAAGAATGGAGGGATGAATTTGGTTGGAATGATTGGATGGCCATCATTGAAGCAGCACTTTACCTCGATGCTGCTGAATTGGTCGAATTGCTATTGCCAGAACTTAGTGCTGCTCAACGAGCCACCTTTGATTTAGTTCGTCGAAGAATGCTCGGAGATCATCGGCTTGAAGAGGCCATCGAAAAGGCCCTTGAAGTCTGTCGAACACCAGAAACTCGTGACCTAGCCCTCGAAGGCAGGTTACGAATGGAGCGTGGGCTTCAACGATTTGAAAAAGGGGATTCAGTCGGTGCTGAAGAAGATCTAACATGGGCGGAAACACGTTTGAAATCCGTTGCAAAGGCCAGTCGTGACCATGATCTTTCACTGCTTAACAAAGCAGCATATCACATGGCTTCGGGAGAAGACCTGATGGCACTCCAAGTGTATGGAGACATTTCTCGTCAGGAACACCACGCTCACGAAACTATTGCAATCTCACGAATAGGAGCATCTCGAATTCACGCACGATATGGACGGATGTTCGATGCAGCTCGAAACGCTTGGAATGGTCATGCACATGCCATTCTTGCTGGTCAAGTGACCATGGCAATAGAAGCAGGCAGCCTCTTTCTTGACCTATCGATCGATGAACAGAACAAGACTGCTACAAGGTTTCAACAACAAGTTGACAATTCCAAACCTCGAGATGTAGGGGAAAAAGCACCCGAATTGAAGGTACATCCAGAAGACGTTGCTGGTGTTTTTGATTGGTGCATTGAGCATTTGGATACGAATCCAATTGGTCCTGACCGACCCGATTTACGGGCGATGGTCATGATGGCTCATCGTCTTGATCGGCTTGATGAATTTTCTTGGCTCATCAACAATCCGGAAGCAGTCGAGGATTCGATGTTGGTTGCAGTTGTATTGGGTTGTTCCTTAAACGATGAGCAGAATACCGCATGGACTGCACGTATGCAATCACTCATGCCTTAACTCTATAGAATCTACCCACTTGCTTAAATCGAGAACTTCATGAACATCCCAATGTGTAAATTCTGGTAATTCTTGGAACCACTTGACATTCTTTACGTGGTGATCATCAACCTTCCAAGAATGATAAGAAAACGGAGTTTTTCCATCATCAACCACAACAAGACCAACCCATCCATCCGGGTAATACGTTGTATTCCAAGTTACGAGTTCCCCAGTGCCGCCTATCTCTTCGCCAAGTTCGCGTTCGAGAGCTTGTTCTGGGGTTTCATTTACCTCAATGTGACCTCCAGGAAATTCCCAGCCTCGCATTGGGTGGTTAACGAGTAAAATTTTTCCAGAATTAAGAACAGAGCGGGCATTACTTCGAGGGATAACGTAGGCCAGTACGAATGATGGTTTCACATACTCACCTACATCTGAGACCGACATTGTTCAAGATATTCCACGGCCCATTCCTCTCCTGAGGCTACAAGACGACGTGCTAAGAAAAAGGCTTCAGAGATGTTCTCTGATTGGATGAGATCAAGTAATTTCTTTTCATCATTGTCAAATTCTTGTGGTTCTTCCACGACTTGTTCGACTGTTTCAGATTCCATGGGTTCTTGTCGGATACGTTTGTTGAGTTCCTCCATTTGTTCAAGAAACTCTGTCCTGTGCTCTAATTTTGGACCATTCCATGGGGTCTGTTCCTCACCTTCCATTTTCTCAGTTAATCGGTTCAAGAATTCATCACGCACACGCATGTGTGGCATGAGAATTTGAACATGGTCGTAACACGACCATGCTGAATCAACCTCTTGGCGGCGTTCGTGAAGTCGTCCCAATTGCATCCAAAGCTCATGATTGGTCGGACGGTGAGCGAGCAAATGGCGACTTAATTCAATGAAGAGATCTTCAAATCCTTGCAATCTCAACAACTCTATTCGACGAGCATATACGATGTTGGCACGCTGATCCCTGAAATCTAAATCTCTGCAACGATCAGCAAACTCTGCGATCTCAAGCAAAACAGAATCACTGTCTGGATTGCCTCCACCCCGTTCGATGAGTGCATCCCACCACGCCTCTGGTGTTAGTGGATCGCGTACAAATGCAGCCTCGAGCAATTCAAGACCAAATTCAAGATAATCGAGATTTTTAAGTTTTTCAAATTGTTCTGTATCTCTTCCTAGTACAGTAAATACATCTTCAAGAACGATTCCCAGGCCTATACTGTCTTTCAATTGAAGTTTGATATCTGCAAGACATCGCCAGTTCCTCTCGTCTGTAAAATCATGCAACAATGCTTGACGAGCATTTTGCTCAGCCCATTGCATATTGGCAACTTTTCGTTCAGGATCAGTTTTTGCTAATCGAACAAATTTTTGTGCTTGAGAACGATATCGATTTCCCAAATTCCTTCGAGGATGTTGCAAATCATCGTGAGAAGATTGACCCATGACCATCCCTACTGGACGCTCATGTACCCTTCTGGGTTATCTGAATGATGGATGGTTGCATCAAAACCTACCTTCGATGTCAAGCCATCTTGATATCGCGAAGGGTCGAGGCTTGAGCCCTTTTGATTTGAAAACACGTGTGTATCTCGATCGGGTTGCCAACGCGTCACCATTGCCCATTCAACGCGAACAGGATTTGTAATATCGATATCCTCATCGACAATTGTAACCATTTTCATCGATCGATGACCTGCCAATGCTGCTTCGATGGCTTTTCTTCCATCATCTTCCGATGTTTTTCTTGCGAATTTTAACAACTGCTGCCAACCAACCACAACCACCTTCTGTCATGTGAACATCAATACAATCCACAACTTCAGAAACAGCCTCCTTGATGGTGGGTGAGCGCGGTAAACCCATCAGGGTCTTATGCTCAGCTTCACCAGGAATAAGAGCATGGAAAATTGGGTTGTTACGATGAAGAACACCTTCAACTTCGATAACAGGTTCCTGACGAACATCATCGACAGTTCCAGTGATGTCTACGTAAGGCCCCTCATCGTCATCCTCGAGCGTAATGTGCCCCCACATAGCGTATTCTGCATCGGCAGGAACCTCAATTCCGTTCGGTAACTTCACCAATTGGAGTGAATTACCATACAATTTTTCATGCAGCGCTGCAGCGATTGTTAACTCGTCGATTGGTTCATCAAATGACATAGCACCTGCAAGAAGGACAACTGGATCGGGTGCATTGACAATCGCTATTCGTACTTCTTCGCCACGTTCTCTTGCTTCATCGACCATCGTTCGTAGATGCCTTGGCACAAGTCGAACAACCAAGTGATTTCTATCCCGTAAGTACTGACGATGAAAACTCATGTTCCGACGTCCATCTACTTCAGCAATAATCACACTGGCTGACATGTATCGCCCACGATCTTGCGGCCAATGGTGTGGAATTGGTAGTAAATTCAAGTCGACGTCATCTTGCATCTCGTCATATACTGGTGCTTCAGAGGGGGAGATGACTTCAGGATTTGAAGGATTTTTCATGGCCCATGCAAGCGTATCGATGTATACTTCAGGCTTGATACCTATCGCTTCACAGAGGCGATCACGAGTGAGCATATTGACCGAAACTCGATGTCCTGGGACTTCCTTGATGTTTTCAAACAACAGATTCTCATGCCCGTGAAATGTGCTCTTTTCCCATATTTCGTGAATCAAACTAACGCTTTCTTCCACACGTTGAGCGTGCGATAAATGGTCACGGAATGCCACAAAATCACGCCCTCAGAACTTTGTCTGAGTGTCTTCAAGATAGCGCGGACGTTGTTCTTCCTTTGCTTCGGTGGAGGTCGACATCATGTTCATACCTGAAAACAAACCAATGAGCCCGACTGCATGCGAGGTTAGAAGGTCAACTTCTGTTTCTACAAATCCAATCCAATAGTTCGCCACGACCAAAAGGCCAACTGCGATGGTTAACAATGCAAGAATGGGTCGCATTCCTTGTGGAATCATGATTGAACTAACAACACCTTGTTTATGATATTATTCTTCCACTCAGAGGGTGAATCCATCACCACGATGAAACGGCGACTTGATATATGAAAGCAAAGTCGCCAAAACGCTCGAATGAGGTTTGAACATGGGTAGAGGACTCTTTGCAGGTGCAAAAATGGCCAAGGACCGACAAAAGTTTCGTTGGTCTGACCGACGTTACAAAAAGCGGATGCTCAAATCTCGTGCCAAGCACGACCCTCTTGCTGGATCAACCCAAGCAAAGGGAATTGTTGTCGAAAAAGTCGGTATTGAAGCCAAGCAACCAAATTCAGGGATTCGCAAGGCTGTCAAGATTTCACTCATCAAGAACGGAAACAAGTTGACCGCTTTCGCCCCAGGTGATGGCGCTATCAACTTCATTGACGAACACGACGAGGTAATGGTCGAAGGTATCGGTGGACGCATGGGCCGTTCATACGGAGATATTCCCGGTGTACGATACAAGGTGATCCAAGTCAATGGTGTATCACTCGATGAAATGGTCCGAGGACGCAAGGAGAAGCCTGTCCGCTGAGGTGTTAATGATGACAGAAGAATCGGTAGTCGACGAACGCCCAATCGCAGGAATAGGCACTCTCGTTTTTGGAAAGTGGGATGCAGCCGAAGTGGTTTGCAACGATCCTGGTCTCGCACCTTACGTTAACCTCACAACTGTGGGTGTCCCTCACACCGGTGGACGACATGCAAACATGTGGTTTGGTAAGTCAAAACTTAGCGTTGTTGAACGCTACATCAACAAGCTGATGCGAACTGGTGCTTACACTGGAAAAAAGCAATCCGCAATGAAAGCATTTGAGAGTGCACTCGACATCCTTGCTGAACGCCGAGGCATGAATCCACTGCAAGTCTTTGTCGATGCCATTTGCAACGCAGCGCCAATGGAAGAAATCACCAGGATCAAATTCGGAGCCGTCTCTCAACCAAAAGCAGTCGATTCATCACCATCTCGCCGACTTGATGTTGCCTTGAAGAATCTCGCAAAAGGAGCACAACAAGGCACACACAAGTCAAAGAGAACGCTCGAACAATGCATCGTTAATGAACTCAACAAAGCCTCTGAAGGAGACGCAACATCCTTTGCCGTAGCCAAGAAAGAAGAAGTTGAACGAATCGCTGCATCGGCTCGATGAAACCGCATACGGCGAGGAATTTCGTCAAACTTTTGCGAGTTGCTTAAGAACCCCATTCAAGTGGGCGAATTGAACCAGACAGGTGGATACCATGGGACGAAAAGAAGACAACATCAAAAAGGCAACAGAAGTTATGCACGTTCTTCCACAGATTCGAAATCTGTGCATTGCTGCGCACATTGATCACGGAAAAACGACGCTTTCTGACAACTTGATTGCTGGTGCAGGAATGATGTCCAGTGATTTGGCTGGTGCTGCACGTGTTTTGGATTTCGATGAACAGGAATCTGCCCGTGGAATCACCATCAACGCTGCATCAGCATCGATGGTTCACGCTGTTGATGACACAGACTACCTCATCAACCTCATCGATACACCAGGACACGTTGACTTCGGTGGTGACGTTACACGTGCAATGCGTGCTGTTGACGGTTGTTTCATTCTTGCTTGTGCCGTTGAAGGACCAATGCCACAAACAGAAACCGTTGTCCGCCAAGCTCTCAAAGAAAAGGTAAAGCCTGTTCTTTTCATCAATAAAGTCGATCGATTGATCAACGAGTTGCAAGTCACACCTGAGGATATGATGAACAGATTCCAAGAAACTATCACGAAGGTCAACAAGCTCATCAAGCAATTCGCTCCTCAAGAATTCAAGAAGGAGTGGCAGGTAAGCGTCCTCGACGGAACTGTAGCGTTCGGAAGTGCGTACCACAACTGGGGTATCACCATACCTTACATGAAGAAATCCGGTGTGTCGATGACAGATATTTTCCGTTACTGTAACGAAGAGAAGCAAAAGGAACTTGCACAAGCAGCTCCTGTTCATGAGGTTCTTCTCGACATGGCTGTAACAAAATTGCCAAGCCCAGTCGAAGCTCAACCATACCGTATCCCGAACATTTGGACCGGTGACCTTGAATCTCCAATCGGAAAAGCAATGATGGCTTGTGATCCAGAGGCGGAACTTGCAATGATGATCACCAAGATTTGGATGGACCCTCACGCTGGTGAAGTTGCTGTCGGTCGGATTTACTCTGGTGCTATTTCTCAAGGTGAATCCGTGTTCGCCATTGGTGCTGCAAAGCCTGAACGTGTTCAGCAAGTCAGCATGATGGTTGGTGGAGACCGAATTACTGTACCAAAGGTTGTGGCTGGAAACATCGCTGCAATCACTGGTATCCGAAGTGCAGCTGCTGGTGTAACCCTTTCTCGTGACAAGGACTTTACTCCATTCGAAGCGATTCGACACTACTCAGACCCTGTTGTTACCGTTGCTGTTGAACCGAAGAGCATGAAGGACCTTCCAAAGTTCATTGATGCCCTACGCTCATTAGCAAAATCGGATGCATCCCTACAAGTGACAACCAATCAGGAAACTGGAGAAGCGTTGTTGGCGGGAATGGGAGAATTGCACCTCGAAATTACCGTCTATCGAATTGAGGAAGAACAGAACATCAAGGTAAGTGTCAGTCCTCCAATTGTTGTCTATCGAGAAGGTATCCAAGGAAGCAACCGTGGACACGCATTTGAAGGAAAGTCACCAAACCGACACAACCGTTTCTTCTTCGAAATTGAAGCCCTGCCTGATGACGTCATCAACGCACTACGAAACGGCGACCTCGGTGACGGTCCTGTACGAAGCAGTGATGCTAAGGAAACCGGAAACAAGTTCGGTGAACTTGGCATGGACAAAGATTTGATGCGAAAGATCTACGCAATTAATGGAACCAACGTTCTTGTCAATGATACGAAAGGTATCCAAGGACTCCACGAAACTCGTGAATTGATTATTGAAGCATTCAATGAAGTATGCAAGAAGGGGCCAATCGCTGATGAACCTGTTCAAGGCATGTTTGTCCGACTTACTGATGCGAAACTCCACGAAGACGCAATTCACCGTGGACCAGCCCAGACAATTCCTGCTGTTCGAAACGGAATCAAGGGTGCAATGATGCGAGCCAAGACTGTTCTTCTTGAGCCTATGCAAAAAGCGTTCGTCTCCGTTCCAAACGACTGGCTCGGTCAAGTGACTCGCGAAGTTACCAACCGCCGTGGAATCATTGAGGATATGCCAAGCGAAGGCGATGTTACAACTGTCGTCGGTGTTCTACCAATCGCTGAAACGTTCGGATTCTCCAACGATATCCGTGCGGCTTCACAAGGTCGTGCAGTTTGGAACACTGAAAACCTTGGATTCGAAATGCTTCCACCACAACTCTTCGACAAGGTCGTTGGTGAAATTCGAACTCGTAAGGGGTTGAAGCCTGAGCCAAACCCAGAATCGTATTATGCTGATTGAGCATGATTACTGGTCAAGTTTCTGGTCTCTTTGCAACAACTGTTGGCGGAGTGCCCAAACCCCGTGTGGATCTGATCGAAATTGAGACTCTCGGTATCAGGAACGAGATTATTCGCGATAAGAAGCACCATGGTGGTGCACAGAAAGCTGTATGCATTATCTCAGAAGAAGTTATTCATGACTTAAGAGATCAAGGCCACCCGATTTCTGGAGGAACAACAGGAGAAAATATTCTCTTGAGTGTACCATATGATGCATTGAATCCGGGAGTTCTTCTTGAATTTGAGCAGGTTACTCTCGAAATCACCATGGCTGCATCACCATGTAAGACAATCGCAGATTCATTCATCAATCAGGAATTCAACCTCTTATCCGATAAAAAGTACCCAGGAAAGACACGATGGTATGCACGTGTTCTGAGTGAAGGAACAGTATACGATGGTGAAACTGTAACAATTAGCTCAATCTCTTGAGTTGTAAATCTGTAAGTTCACGTAAGGCAAGCATTGCAGGACCATCAGGTAACCGATCAAGACATGCATGAGCGTGTTGATGATATTCATTCGCTTTTGCTCGAGCATAATCAATGGAACCAAGTTCGTTCAATGCTTCGACTCCATCTTTAATCATATCCTCAGTGGCATTTTCGCATGTCCCTAGAACAGATAAGAGTCGGGACTTTGCTTCAGAATCGGGTTGGCTAAGTGCATGAATAACCATCAATGTCTGTTTGCCCTGAGCAACATCGGAGCCTGTTGGCTTACCAAGAGTTTCAGAATCAGATAGAACGTCGATTAAGTCGTCCATCAATTGGAAACAAAGACCAAGTGACCGACCCCAATCTGCAAGACACTGAACAACTTCCTCATCTGCTCCAGCCACGCGTGCGCCTAATTCAGCACAAATAAGGAACATTACTGCAGTTTTACCTTCAATCATCTCAAGGTACTCGTCTTCAGTTACTCGTTCTCGATTTTCAAATTCGATATCCAACTGCTGGCCTTCAGAAACGCGTCGAACCATCCAAGCAATTCGATTGACAAGTGAAGGGATATCCTGTAAGTCAATATTTGCTGACATGACGAGCCGCTCAAATGCAATTGCAAGCATGGCATCTCCTGCGTTGATTGCCGTAGGCATATCGTATTCGATGTGAACAGCATTACGACCTCTCCGAATTTCGTCATTATCCATAATATCGTCATGGACGAGTGTAAAATTGTGAATAGTTTCAATCGCAGCTCCAATATCAAGAAGTCCAGAGTGTGTATCTCCAACAGCCCGACCGACCAGCCATGGGAGTGTAGCCCTCATCCGCTTTCCACCACCATGGATGAGATGCATCATAGCACCCGCGAGGCGTTCGTGACGTGATGCGGTTAGACTCTCAACAATACGTTGTTCAATAAATGGCTTGACTTCTTTGATGCTTGTGAACAGGTCCGCACCCTCAGCATTCGGCAACATATGAGTAACATCACCCATATCATGGATTAAGTCATCTTGGAGTGCTTCACACGCATTTCGATCTCCTGCAGCTTCCCACCAGTCAGGGGTCATGATTCGAGCAGCAATACATCGGAACCAAGGAGCAATAATATTCTCAGAGTCGTCAGCAACCAACATTGCATCCAATTCATCTGAATCGACCCACCTAACTGCTGAAACTTCGTTATCGTTCGGATTGAGTTCCACATCAGCCTTGATCAACAATATGTGATCGATTTCTCGCTCAATCCACTCAGCATTCATCCGTGCAGAATAGCGCATTTTTGTAACAAAGTGGAAATCGTCGATATTGAGTGATGTTGGAGAGATGCCAAGTTCCTGATCCAGTTTACGAATCGCTGCTCGTTTTACTCCTCTTGCATCAGTTTCTTCCATCTCATCTTGACTTGCAAGTGGATGTGAACAACATGAATTTGCCCAAACACTTGGGAAGGTAATTTTGTCATGTGCACGTTGTTGAAGCAGTAATTTCCCATCAGAATTAAACAGCAAAACGCTGAATGCACGGTGGAGAGCACCAGCCTTGAAATGGCTGTCAGCTTTACTTATCGGTCCAATGATTACATCGTTTTCATCGACTTGTAGCACGGCCTCTGCCATCATACTTGCTTGTGTTGAATCAGGTGATTGTCCCGTCATTAATTTAGTCACATTGGGGTCAATATCCGCTTCTGGAACATCTCCGCTTGCGTAGTTCGACATATGAGCCCCAACACGTCTTTCGGGAGGCGCTACATAGAGAGTTCGCCTCGTGTGGTAGGGAATTTAGCCTACTTTCGTCGAATTGACCAATTCTTTCTCCCAAGGCCTTCAAGAGCTACACCAGTCATTGCACCCCACATCAATGGAAAATCGATTTCAAAGAAAAATAATGGAATCATAACGATGAATGCAATGATCCAGTGATGAAGCCAAATGGAATTGGTGCGTATGTGAAATTTGATGTTCTCAGTCGCCCAACGCACCATTGCATATCCTGCGACCAAACCAATTGAATACAGTCCAAAATCCATGACATCAACTCAAGGCAAAATGGTCGTACCCCTCCAGGGTTCACCTCGAACGAGTGAAAGAATCCTCTCGGGTTGTTCACCATTGATCAGATGCACACCAATTCCAGATTGAGCAACCAAATGTCCACGATTGATTTTCAATCCAATACCTCCAGTCACATCAATCTGGGATTGGTGAAGTCCTTCAAATTCAACCTCAGGAGACCATTCAGTAATCAAATCAGTATCCTTTGCAATATGAGGTGGTACTCGAAGAAGACCATCAACGCCACCCATAGCGAAAACAAGTGAATCAACATTCTCCAATTCCATTGAGAGCCTTACAACAAGATCGTCTCCAGAAAGAATACCGAACTGCCGTTCGCCATCAACTTCCACGACGTCACCAAACGTAACGTGAACTGTTTTCGGATTAATTTCGGAAAATCGATCAAGTGAACCAGAAAAATTTGGTCCTACATTTCGAGCCCAAGTATGTGGTGGATGGGATTGTACTGAAAAATCTAGTCGTTCCAATTCGGAGACGATAATTCTGTTCAAACTTAACATGTC
>JAYXXD010000040.1:0-12899 GCA_036019775.1 Thermoplasmatota archaeon | reverse complement strand
CTGTGCGATGACTTGCTCCATGCAGGTCAAGCACAGGAGGTTGTACCATGGCATGGCCATTTGGCAGTGCAGGGAACGACCGGGACGCAGACGCTGAACTCGCAGAAGAGCGCTTGAAGATTATGGCCAATGTGGCCATTGAACAAGTGCCACTCCCCGAACAAGGAGAATTGAGTGAAGAGGATGCATGGACCATATCCCCCGGTCCGACTCGAGCACGATTGAACAGCATTGGATCTGTACCATCTGTAACAGCGACGCTTGCCCCTCAACCGGCGGCACCCGTCAATGCACAGGTGGATACATCCGGTCTGGAACGCATGATTAGCAGCCGTCTCGACATGGTCGAAGACGTACTTGGACTGATCTCACACAAGATGGAACAGACGAATCTTGCTTCACCATCAGAGGGTGATGAATCCTCTGAAACTGATGGAGGAGACGGAGTTTCTGAGGGTGGCGCAGAAGGCGACACCATCGTAACTGCAGATGGAGAGGTTCTCCCTGTAGGTGGCGGTGTTGACCGATTACGACAATCCGATGAGGCACGACTTGTTGAGTTGTATGAAGCGCAAGCTCTAGCAGCGAATCCTTTCCTAGCAAAGGGTTCCTATGAGCAAGCCGCAAACGATGGTGTAGGTGCAGCCATGGTCGCTGCATTGTTGCTGGATAACCTCTCTGGTATGGCAGCTGTGAGCTTTGCTCAGAAAGCTGTGCAAAGCGGAATGCTGAGCGAAGATGAAGGACGGGCAGTCCTCGCTATCGTTCAGTTGGCCGCTCCTGGTGAGGCAGAATCTGCATTGAACGATCATCTATCGCATCGCAAGTTGCTGACCTTTTCAGCGATTGTTGAATCTTGGCGCTCTCAGACATCGAAATCGGAGGAATGATGCATGGGTGCTTCAGTAGGTGTTGGTGCTCTCGTGGTTGGTACCTCGTTGTTGTTGGTGTTTGCACTAGCTGTGCAAACGCTCGATAACCGCTTGGAAGCCAGTCTTGAGGTCATCGATGATGCTGGAGACCCTTTACCATCATTCCAAATAGATGACGCAACCCTTTGGGAAGGTGCTGTACTTAGCGTCAGCATCGATAACAATGGAAGTGGATACGTGAACGGATCACTGGTCGCAACAGGAGCCGGTAGCGGATTTTCTGGAACGTTTACAGTCGACACAGCAGGAGGAATAGAAAGCGTGACAATCACCAGTCGCGGCAATTACTCGTCCCCTCCAACGATCACCGTCGACCCGTCCGGACAATCTGGTATCAACGCATTGTTGAGTTCTGATATTGGAAACCATATCTATGGCAATCTGACCAATACTGGTACCGTTACACTACCCCTTCGACAGGGTTGGATCTTCCTTGATGGAGGCACGTCGCAGACTCCCACAAATCTGGGAACGGCATACATACCAACCATCAACAGTACAAACTGGTATCCTGGAGAAACAATTTTCCTTGATTGGTCTGAAGATGGACCCTCGTCGTACGACAGGATTGCGCTAACCGCTGGTGGGCTTACAGTGGCCCACATTCTCGCATGAGGTGATTGAATGGCAGACGGTGGAGCATCATCATTCATCTTCCTGACAACAGCATTGCTTGTGTCAGGATTGGTGAGTGTCGTTCTCATCAATCAATGGGGTGGAATGGCTCAGATTACAGCACAGGAAACAGCAGCACTTGAGGTCCAAGAAGCAACAAGTGTGGATTTTGCAGGTGATCCAATGATGGTCGATTTGAATACGACGCGCAATGAAATCACCTTCTTCCTTCAAAATACGGGAACAACATTGTTGGACTCTTCCACACTGGTTGTTCTGGTTGATGGACAAACGATGTCCTCGTCAATCAATTCATCCCTTGTGCCTGTTGCGGGCGATTGGGATGAAGACCACCTTCTTGAGGTGACTGTACACAGCAGTTCATGGACCTATCAATCCGGTGACGACATTGCACTTACTGTAATCGTATCATCAGAGGTAACCAATGGATATCGCGGTTCTGATTCGACGTCCTTGGAGGTGCGGCTTCATGGTTGAGCGACTTTCTGAAATGCCCAAACCTGTTGAAGACGGGTTCCCATACGATGTTGAAACGGACAGTCTCGCTGATTCACTCGGTCTGCGTTTACCCAATCGGAGCATCATTATGCTCCAAGGTGAAGTAGGGTCTGGTAAATCGCTCGTTAGTCAACGCTTTGTTCATGGACTCCTCCATAACGATGTCAAGGTCCTCGTCATTACGACAGAATTGACGACACGTGGTTGGATTGAACAAATGGAATCGATTGGTTATGGTGTTACAAACGCTTTGACCAATGGAAATCTCATGATTTTCTCTCGATTCGGTACCGTTGCTGAACCTATTCCGAATGTCGGACTGGACGAAGTTCTAAGCAGTGAAGCAATTGAAGAAGCAGACCTTGTTGTTATTGATTCTGCGAGTTCATTGATGCCAGATGGAATGGATGATCAAGCTCGATTTGATATGGTTCAACGCTTGCGAAAGATTGCTTCAACAGGTCGTAGTTTGATGCTGATGGTTGATAGTGATGAAATGGATGCAAAACTCCTTCATTCCTTGCGAGCAAGTGCAGAAGTGGTTCTTGATCTTTCAACAAGCCTCATCGGTGGAGATCTCAAACGTACACTTCTCGTGACCCGTTACTTGCGTGCAGCAGGTCCAGTTCAGTCTTCAATCGGTTGGCGTGTCGAACCAGGTATGGGCTTCATCGTCGACATTACTGCAGTATCCTGAGGTGAAATCATGGCCGATGAAGAACTCAAATTCCAACGAGGTGACCTTGCTGGTGTTATGGCAGCACATAGTCACGTTGCTGACTGGGTTCGTGACTTTGAGAAGCGATACGGTTCTCGCCCAATCTACTACGGTCCTCTTGACCGAGATGCGAAAAAGCAACGCCCTCTCAATTTGATATACATCACAAAGGAGCCTGTTTTTGTCCACATTTACGAGCCTCCTAGCGATGAGGAAGGCGGTGGACAAATCCTCTGGTTCGGATTGGAACCCCAGTTAAATGAAGAAGAGGAAAACATTCGACGCGACCTTGTAGAGACACTCCTCCAAGAAGCGCCAACAGCTCCTTCCTTTACGACAGATTCAGAGTTTGAAACGATCTTAGGACAAATGATTGACCGTTATACAATTTCACAAGCCGAGGCAAGCGTTGTCTCACGTCGTCGTGGTCGTCTTTGGGAACTTGTCGGACTTGACGACAAACGAATCGTCGTATCGGATATGCAACGCGAGCGACTTCGCTACATCGTCATTCGAGATTTGATTCGTAATGGGCCGCTTGAAACGCTTCTTTCAGATGAAATGCTGGAAGATATTCACTCGGTTGGTTTGAAGCATATTCACATGGATCACAAGGTGTTCGGAATGGTTACCTCAAACATACGTTTCAGAGAGCGCGAGATTCTCTCTCGCTATCTTCGAGCCATGTCTGAGCGAATCGGGCGACCCGTTTCCGATAATAAACCGATTATCGATGGTGCACTTCTCGATGGTTCACGTATCAACATTATTTTCTCAGATGACGTTTCAATGCTCGGACCATCATTCACAATCCGTAAATTTGCCGAGGAAACAATTTCTGTTATTCAACTCATAAAATGGGGCACAATGAGTGCCCAACAAGCAGCATACATTTGGATTTGTTTGGAATACGGTATGTCTGTTCTCGTCTCCGGTGAAACGGCATCAGGAAAGACAACGACACTCAATGCTATTCTTCCGTTTATTGATCACAATGTCAAAATCTATTCGGCTGAAGATACACCTGAAGTAAAGGTCAGGCACAAGATTTGGCAACGTTTGGTCACTCGAGATTCAAAGAACGAGGATTCACGTGTTGAGATGTTTGACCTCCTCAAGGCTGCTCTGCGTTCCCGTCCGCGTTACATCATCATCGGTGAAATTCGTGGTGTTGAGGGTGCTACAGCCTTCCAAGCAATGCAAACAGGACACCCTGTAATCGCTACATTCCACGCATCTTCGATCGTCAAAATGATTCAACGTTTTACCGGAGACCCGATTAATGTACCAATTCGTTTCTTTGACAACCTTAACTTCGCGATTTTCCAAGAAGTTGTTGAGGCTCCTGGAGGAGGAATTGCTCGACGAATCACTGGTATTGACGAGGTTATTGGATACAACAAGCACAGCGATGGTGTTCTGACCAGAGGAATGTTTGAATGGGATCCTGTCAAAGATAAGCACTACTTCCGAGGTATGTTCCAATCGCATCTTCTTGAGAACAAGATTGCAGCAATGGCAGGATTTGCAAACAAGCGAGATATCTACGACGAAATGCTTCGTAGAGCTGCTGCAATTGAGCGAATGGCTGACCGTGATCTAACGCACTATGATGACGTTTTCGACCTTCTCAACATTTACTACAACAGTGGTTGGGAACATTTTGACAGTGCTGTCGACTCATGGGTTGGCGTCAATCACAAGTGAGGAGGAGATGAACGTTGGAACGAATGCCGATGTGGCAAATTGCCATCCGTCGGCTCGAGATGCCGATTAGTCGCTTCATTGCGGTTTATGTCGGAGGCGCTTTTGCAGCCGGACTTCTCGCATCACTCTTGCTTATTTTTCTAACAGGTGGTTTTGCAGAGGGAGCATTGTTTTCAGGCTTTTCAGGCGTTTTGCTTTTGTTGCTTCTTCCAGTTTTGGCTGCAGGGGGTGCAATGGCATTTCCGTTGCTTGAAGTGAATCGTTCTGCAAATCTCATTGAACGAGAAATGCATATGTTCATCACAAGAATGGGGATTCTTTCGTTGGGTGAAGTAGGAGCACAAACGATCTTCGATATTCTCAAACAAATGCGGGATTATGGTGAACTTGCATCAGAAGTTCAACGTATTGAGACACTTGTCGATAAATGGCATACTTCGCTACCCGAGGCTGCACGTATCGTAGCACAACAAAGTCCAAGCCCATTGTGGACCGACTTTCTCGATCGAATGGCATTTTCAATCGAAGCTGGACAGCCCATTGACGAATTCATGCGCTCTGAACAGGAGACTGTTGCAGAACAGTACAATACACTCTACGACACGCGTCTTGAGAGTGTTGATACGATGCAAGAAATCTATGTTTCAATGGTCACTGCTGGGCTTTTCGGGCTCGTAATTGCAGGTATTCATCTCGTGCTTTTTGAGGTTGGAGGAGAAAACGATACACCCATAGAAGTTGCCTCACGCTTACGATTCCTTTTGTTAGCTTCAATGCTGTTTATCATTATTCAAGTCGCTGCAATGATGGCCTTTCGGGCAACGATTCCTCGAGACCTTATCTTTGCAAGAGACGAACTGGATACACCATTCCGAATCAATTTCAGACGTTCCATTCTCGCTGCAGGCAGTGTTTCTTTGATCCTGTTGCTGATTACCATTCTTGTCATCGTTTCAGCATGGGAGGAAATTAGTTCGCAATGGGACCGATACGGTCTCATTTTACTTGCTGCCCCTCTTTCTCCGATGTTGATTCCAGCATGGCTTATCGGCCGAGAAGAGGGCAATGTGCAACGACGTGACGGAGCTTATCCTGATTTCATACGTGCACTTGGTGGTACGGCACAAGCCCGAAGCGCTGAACCTTCAGCAACCATCAAAGCGTTGCGAGGAGTTGATTTCGGTATGCTCGATGCCTCAATCGACCGATTGGAACGCCGACTTGCAACGCGTATCGATTCTGATCGTGCATGGGATTACTTCAATGCGGACACAAACTCAGCGGTCATATCTCGATATACTCGAATCTACATCGAAGGGTCGCAATCATCAGGCAAGCCTGCTGAAACTGCAGAGATGGTATCACGTTCAGTAGGTAATCTTCTCTCACTGAGACGTCGTCGCGCACTTTCAGCGAATACCATGTGGGGTGTTGCTCTGGGTCTTCTCGTTGCAAGTGTTACTTCTCTCAACGTTACGATTTCGATCGTATTGCAACTTGGTGAGGCAATTGCGGGCGTTGCTACTGGTCTTGCATCAACTGATGTGGGGGCACTTCAAGACTTTGGAAGTGGAATTGCATTACCTGTAATGGAAGATGCATCATCGGTTGAAGATAACATTCGCATGTTCAAAATCATCGTTTCAATTCTAGTGATTGGACAAATTATAGCCGTTTCTGCAATTGCAACACGACTGCGTGGTGGTGGAAAAACAAGTGCTGCTGGTCAAGCAATTCAACTCCTGTGGGTAGCTGGAATTACCTCCTGGGTGACTGCAGTTCTCTTAGAAGGCGCCTCATCCTTCTTCGGAGTTTAGAAAAAGAGTATATGCTAGATTGACGTTGCACAAGACATGCAACCTCCTGCTCCACAAGCAACTCAGCCTGCCGCAAACATGTATCATCCCCCTCAACAAGCCATGATGGGTGGTGGATTGTTTTCGTTACATAAATTCCTCATGATTGGTGTTATCCTGATACTCATTGCGGGATTGATCAGTGTACTTCCTGACTTTTCAGGACCTCCTGCATTGGTGGATTATCCTGAAGATCTTCAAGACAGAACTCAAAAGATTGCAGAAGATCAAGAATCTCATAACGATTTTGTCAGATTGATGGACACGTTTGCAACCGTTATCGGTATGACTGGTGTAGGCCTCATTGGCTATGCATTTGTCCGTGAAGCCTACGATGAGGACACTACTACGCCTGCTTTACGGATTACGTTGTTGATTTTAGGTGCGATTATGCTCTTGCAATTGCTCGGTTCTGGATTCAATCTAACGGTTTCACTTTGATTTCTTGGACCTGTTCATCTTTGCTTCTTCAGCAATTCGCTTCTTGGTTGCAGCCCATGAACAAATTGGGCATTGCGATAAATCATGGTAACGTGCAGGACAATACTCTCGGCCAAAGAAGATGATTTGCAGGTGAAGTTTGTTCCAAAGTTCTCTTGGAAAAAGTCGTTTAGCATCGCGTTCCGTTTGGACGACATTCTTCCCTGTGGACAGCGTCCATCGATACATCAAGCGCTGAATGTGCGTGTCAACAGGAAATGCAGGAATTCCAAATGCCTGAGCAAGAACGACACCAGCAGTTTTGTGTCCAACACCTGGCAAGGCTTCGAGATCCTCAAAAGTGTTGGGAATCTCTCCTTGGTGACGTTCAAGAAGCAATTCAGACAAACGTTTGATGTTCTTGGCTTTGGTTGGTGCAAGACCAACTTCTCGAATGAGCGATTGGATTTGAGACACTTCCAAGAGAGCCATTTTCTCTGGGGTTGGTCCCTGATTAAACAGTTCTGGAGTGACTTGATTAACCTTCAAATCGGTTGTCTGAGCACTCATTAAGACTGCTACGAGCAGTTGAAAAGGCGTCTCATGGTCAAGTGGTACAGGTGTTTCAGGATACAACTCCTCTAGCATTTTCTGGATGCGCTCGGCCTTTTCCTTGCGCTTCATTGCATCACCTATTCTGCATATTCAGATCCAGTAACCCAACCGAAGAACAGACCTGAGAAGATGCTTGCTAATGGTATAGCGTTGCATACAAGTGCTTCAACAATTGGAGATTCCCCATCTTGTGGCTGACCAACTAGAATCCAAAGGAGTAGGCCAAGAAAGAGTCCTGGAATCACCATGAGCGCACCCATGATTAGTGTCCTCGTGAGTCGCATAGCCTATGCACCCTGCTCTCATTCAAGAACTGTTGCTTCATTGAAGTGCAAGTTGTTGAGCTAAAGCATCTGCACTCATCGAGTTGATCACATCACTCTGCTCCAACCATCCTTTGCGTGCAGTCATTACTCCATACTGAATGTCCGCCAGGCCACGAATTGAATGCGCATCTGGACTGATGGCTACTGGGACTCCCATAAGTTTCGCATATTTACAAAGGCGGTAATCAATGTCCAATCGATAAGGACTCGCGTTTAATTCAATTGACTTGAATCGACCATCTTCAATATGTTCTGCCATAGCATCAATTAGACGATGAACATCAACCTCGTATCCTTCTCGTCCCTGAAGAATTCGACCGGTTGGATGTCCGAGTACTTTTGTTGCAGGATGGTCGAGAACTTTCAGTAGTTCCTCAGTATTCTCGCTCTCATCCCTTCCACGCCATTTGGTCATGGCATGCACGGATGCAACAACATAATCCAATTGATTGAGCACCTCATCAGGGTGGTCCAACTTTCCGCCAGCAAGAATATCGGATTCAACACCGTGAAACAATCTGAAATTTACCCCTTCATCCTGCCAGTTTTGGTTGTATTTTCGGATTTTTTGCCCTTGTTCCAATAATCTCTCAGCTGGTGCGCCATTTGCGACCTTCAATGTCGGCGAATGATCGGCAATACCCAACCACGTCCAACCGAGTGATTGAGCAGCATCTGCCATCTGTTCGAGCGTTGCTTCTCCGTCCGAAACAACGGTATGATTGTGAAGTGCTCCTTGAATGGTATCAAGTTCCAACAATTGTGGAAGATTTTGTTCGCTTCCAGACTGAATCTCTCCAGTATCTTCACGCAATTCGGGCGGAACCCATTGCAAGTCGAGGTGCGAATAGATTTCTTGTTCCGTCATTGCAGGAAGCGAGAATTGAGCCGCTTCAATTCCCTTGAGTTCCCCCGCTTTATCTTCGGGAATAAGCCCAAATTCATTCAGACGGAGACCACGATCAATTGCACGCTGACGCATAGCAATGTTGTGTTCCTTGCTTCCTGTGAAATAAGCCAATGTAAACGCAAACATTTCAGGCGGAACCAATCGAACCTGCGCATCGATGGTTCCAGCACTTTCCAATTGCTCGTAATCGTCCCCACCAATCGCTTCCAACACGTTAGCATCGATATGACCTACAGAGAAACCATCCTCAAAGATACTCGCCTCAAGAATGAGACTGATTTTTGAATCCCCTGCACCTTTGACATCAGCAATGCCTTGCAATGCAAGAATAGCATTGGCGACCTTCTCATGATTCTCTGGTTTGACGCCGACCACGATATCAAGGTCGCCAATCGTCTCTTTGCGACGTCGTGCGCTTCCCGCTAGTTGTACTCGTTCAACATAGGGGAGCGTTTTGATTCTCTGCTCAAAGGCTGTACCGTATTTGAGTCCAATATCCAATCGTCGTCGTGCACGGAACCGTGAGAGAAGTTCAATCCCATCGAGCATTCGTTGTTCTGATTTCTTTCCAAAGCCCTTCATTGGGGCGATACGGCCTTGCTCAGCGGCTTCCTTTAGACTTGCAATTGAGTCGACTCCCAATTCCTCATGCATCAATTTGATTCTCTTCGGACCGAGTCCGGGAATTCCGAGCATTTCGATCATCCCTTGTGGTGTATCTTCATGCAAACGAATCCAATCTTCTGGCCACTTCCCCTCAAGGATTGCTTGAGAAAGTGCAGAACCGAGTCCTTTTCCAATTCCTTTCATTTCAAACAAACGACCCGTAACCACCAATTCATGGAGATCCTCTGTGATCGTTCCAATCATTCTGCTTCCATTTTGGTATGACCGTACTCGAAAGACATTCGCTCCTTGCAGTTCGAGCAGAACCGCGACTTGGTGCAAAACTGCAGCGACTTGATTGCGGGAAAAATACGGAGCGCCACTCACTCGTGCCTTTGGAAGTTTGAACGCACTGCCTGCCATAGTGGTGTCAATTGTCCACAACTCAAAAAGGATGGCAAGTGGTTGTTTCAAAAACCCCCTCCGTTTGGTTCATTCATGCTCGAGGTCGAGTACATTTCCATTCTCGTCCAAACGTTCTGTGGCATTTCTGCAGTTCTGTTCATGTTTGTGGCGACCTTCTCACGTTCGGAAAAGGCTGAACTTCTCGTTCAAAACATCATATTCACGACACTTCTCTTAGCTGCAGCTTCACTATGGTGGCTCTCGCTTGCGGGCGGTTCGTTGTGGGGGTCGAACTATCTACCACGTCCACTCTCAATCGTTTGCATTGTTTTGGCGATTGCCGCGAGAATGAACATCAAGGGTGAAAACGTATCGTTTGGTGCAAATCCACACAGTATTGGAAGGAAAGTCGAAGAGGAGTAATCAAACGATTTCTCCGGGTTCTTCCGAGGATTCAGCGGCCTCCTTCTCCATTTTTTGATTGATGAATGTGCGCATGTATTCTGGTAGTTCACCATTAACAAAGATGACATCGTTCACTGCATCGAGTTTCTTCAAAGAATAGTAAATTTGCATAGCAGTCATTGGTGTTGATGAACAACCGGTGCAACCACCATCGAGAGAGAGCATAATGTTCCCGTCGCTTGTATCGAGGACGGTGACGACACCATCGTGTGCATCGAGTACTTCCTGGACCGGGCCGATTTCGGCCAAGATCTCTTCTGCACTGATGCTCATGATGTCCCGAAGGGCTCCCCCTCTTTCAACGATTGGATGCGATGGTCCTCGGCGACAGGAACTGGGGGCAAAAACTAGCCTTTCTGAACAGTTGTTGCAGGGAATCTCTTATGAGGGGCTCCTAGGTCGGGCGAAGCACAGGTGTACATTATGATGGACAATATACCCTTAATTGCAGCAGGCGCTGGAGCCGTAGGACTTTTGATTGCGTTTTACCTTTACAACCAAGTAACGAAGGTGAAGATTGACAATGAAGTAGTCGCAGACATCACAGACGAAATTCAGAAGGGTGCCATGGCATTCCTATTCGCTGAATATCGTATACTATCGATTTTTGTCATCGTTGTAGGGGCAATTCTTGCCGTCCTCAACGACGTTGAGACAGCGATTGCTTTCTTTGCTGGTGCTGTTGCTTCGGTTCTAGCAGGATTCTCAGGTATGCGTTCTGCAACTTCAGCTAACGGCCGAACTGCTATGGCTGCAAAGAATGATGGTCAAGCAGGCGCACTTGCGGTCTCCTACAACGGTGGAGCCGTTATGGGATTGTCTGTGGGTGGCCTCGGTCTTCTGGGAATATCCCTCATCGCATTCTGGCTAAGCGCTGGAGAAACTGCAAGCGACGGAACGATGAACCCCGTCAGTGCAGCAGCAGGATTTGGAATGGGTGCCTCTTCAATCGCATTGTTCGCCCGTGTTGGTGGTGGAATATACACCAAGGCTGCTGATGTTGGAGCTGATCTCGTCGGAAAAGTCGAGGCTGGTATTCCAGAAGATGATCCACGAAACCCTGGTGTCATTGCTGACAACGTCGGTGACAACGTTGGTGATGTTGCTGGAATGGGTGCAGACATCTTCGAATCATTTGTTGGTTCGATTATCGCTGCCATGATTATCGCCAACGATTTCTCAGCAGATACTGCTGGTGATTATGTTCTACTCCCAATCCTTCTCGGATTCATTGGATACACTGCTTCCATCATTGGTGTTTTCTCAATGTCCATTCTAAAGAACGGAAAAGATCCAGCAGCAGCACTTCGAAACACCACCTTCATCGCAGCAGTATTGTTTTGGGCGGGTGGCTACCTTGTTATCCAGCAAGGTTTGGTTGATGTCAAATATGGAATCATGCACTCTGTTGTTCTTGGAAGCATCATTGGTATTCTCATCGGACTTGTGACTGAATATTACACTGGTATCGAACCTGTCTTTGGAATCCCAACAAAGGCTATTCCTCACATTGGTGAAATGTCCAAGACAGGTCCAGCAACGAATGCCATTGCTGGATTGTCCGTTGGAATGATGTCCACCTTCATCCCAGTCGTACTCATTGCGCTGGGTATTCTCGGAGCAAATGAGTTTGGGGGAGACAAATACGGACTCTACTGTATTGCAATGGCTGCTATGGGTATGCTAGGAACTGTTGGTGTTACAATGACTGTCGATGCATACGGCCCTGTTGCTGACAATGCCGGTGGAATTGCAGAAATGAGCGGCTTAGGAGACGAAGTTCGTGCCATTACCGATGAACTTGATTCGATTGGAAACACGACAGCTGCAGTTGGAAAAGGATTCGCAATCGGATCAGCAGCACTTACTGCGCTCGCTCTCTTTGCGGCATATACCGCCGCAATCGGAACAAATTCTGCAGGTGATTCATTACTCAACCTTGAACTTACAGAACCAATGGTCGTCATTGGGCTATTGATTGGTGGCGGACTGCCATTCGTCGTTGCTGCTATGACCATGACTTCGGTAGGAAAAGCAGCCGGAGATATGGTTGTTGAGATTCGACGCCAATTCAAGGAAATCCCAGGACTCCTTGAAGGAAAGGAAGGTGTCAAGCCAGACTCACAAACATGTGTCGATATTTCAACGAAGGCAGCCCTCCGTGAGATGGTTGGCCCTGGTTTCGTCGCAGTCATCGCTCCAGTCGTAGTTGGATATGTGCTTGGTTGGAATGCCCTCGGTGGACTTCTTGCAGGTTCGCTGGTAACCGGTGTACTTCTTGCTCTTTTCATGGCGAATGCCGGTGGTGCTTGGGACAACGCAAAGAAAGCGATTGAACAAGATCACATCCCTGGTGCAAAGAAGGGTGATGACGCTCACGATGCTGCTGTTATTGGTGATACCATCGGTGACCCATTCAAGGACACCTCTGGTCCATCGCTCAACATTCTCATCAAGTTGATGTCCATTGTTGCTGTCGTATTTGCAGGAACTGGTAAGCTCACTGAGAATGGAATCCTCTGAGACAGTCAAGCGTTAGCCTCTTGAAGAGGGCTCGATAGGCCACAACATGCATGCAATGCAACGTAGCCTGTTTTTGGTTGCTCTATTGCTCTGCATGAGCCTTGCTGGGTGTACAAGCAACGATGCATCATCGGGCTCAAACAACAGCATGACGGAAGCAGAAAGGCAACTTCCTGAATGGTCCGTTGGACAAAACTGGCTTTACACATTCATTACGCCTCAGTTTGGTGAAGACAGTGCTCGTCTTGTTGTCGCAGAAATTGATAACGGTTCAGGTGAATA